>JAUZRO010000002.1 GCA_030950465.1 Candidatus Altimarinota bacterium
AGTTCTGATATAGAATGAGAAATAAATTATTCTATAAATACTACAGATATTGCTTTAAATAATTTAGTTGAAGTATCTGCTACAACTGATTCAAGTAAAGTTATTTTTGATAGAACAAGCCCAAATTTTGAAATGAGTATATGGGATTGAAATAATCAAATAAATATGGACTATAAAGTATTTTGAAATTATTCAGATCCTTGAACATAAAATATTTCAGATAATTTAGATTGAAGTTGAAGTTTAGTTTGAAAAGTAGTTATTGCTCAAGATGGTAGACCTACTCCAGGTCCAAATGTATCAGGTAATTATACTATAAATTATAGTTTATCAGATATAGCTTGAAATAGTAAAAGCTTAACTAGATATGTTTATATTCATTGAGCATGAACTGGAAAATCTAGTAAAAAAATGGATGTTTGTAATGAAACTAATTGAGATAAATCAGGTGATTATTATGATTGAAAATGTTTGAAAGATGAAAATACTTCAGAAGAAGAAATAGAAGAAGAAAATCAAGAAGAAGAAAAAACAGAAGAAGAAAATCAAGAAAATTCTTTAATTAAATATACAAAAGAAGATATTGAAAAATATAATGTTTCAGAAAATAATGTTATAAAATATAAATCTATTATAGAAAAAAGATATTGAAAAAAAATAGCAAGAATAGCAGATGAAAATCTAAATAGAGTAGTTATTAAAATAGACCTAGCTTTAAATAAAGTATTTAAAGCTAGAAAGGTCTCAGAAAAAAAGAAAAACTTCTATATTGAATTATTAATTTGATTAAAAGAAATAATTCTAGAAAAACAAAATTATGCAAAAAATAATTAAATTAGATAAAATTTTAGCTAATCAAATTGCAGCTGGAGAGGTAGTTGAAAGACCTTTTTCAGTTGTAAAAGAATTAGTTGAAAATTCTATAGATGCTGGTGCAACAAAAGTAAAAATAGAAATAACAGAAGGTTGAATAGATGAAATTATTATTACAGATAATTGAGAATGAATTGAAAAAGATGATTTAAGTATTGTTACTCAAAAGTATACAACTTCTAAAATAAAAAATTTAGATGATTTATATAATATTATGACTTTTGGTTTTAGATGAGAGGCCTTAGCTTCTATTTCATCAGTTTCAAAATTTAAAATAATATCAAAAACTGATAACTCAGATTTTTGATATTTTTTAGATGTTATAGATTGAATTAAATCTGATATTTCAGAATATCCTTGTGAAAAATGAACTAAAATTATAGTAAAAAATCTTTTTTATAATACACCTGCAAGACTTAATTATCTTAAAAAACCAAAAACAGAATATTCTTATATTTCTGATTTTTTAAAACAAATATCTCTTAGTTATCCAAGTGTTTGAATAGAATTAATTAATGACTGAAAAACTGTTTTAAAATATAAAAGTTGAGAAGATTTAAAAACTAGAGTTTATAATATTTATGGAGAAGGTTTTTTTAATAATTTATTAAAAATAGATTTTATTATGTCAGGAATAAATATTTCTGGTTATATAAGTGATCCAAAAGTTAGTTTTGGTTCTAATAAGAAACAAGCTCTTTTTGTAAATAATAGAATTATTAAATCACCACTTATATTCAAAGCTATAAAAGATGCTTATAATAGATTTATTCCACATTGACAACATTCTTGATATGTTTTAAATATTCAAATAAATCCAACAGAAGTTGATGTAAATGTTCATCCTAGAAAGTTAGAAGTAAGGTTTGCTAATGAATCTACTATTTTTAGATGAATGTACCATGCTATTCAAGATAAGTTGAATAGTGTTAGTTTATTAAAAATGAATGTATCAGGGCAGACACAAGGTACTGCCCCTACAGATTTTGGTAGGGGTGAATCTTGTGTTCACCCTGATAAAAGTTCTACTTTCTACACAGGTTCTTGAACTAAATTTAAATCATATTCTCCATATAAAAATACTTCTCCAAATCCTAATCAAGGATTAATAAAAGATTCTTTTGGTTTTTCTGAAAAATTATTAAATAATATTAACTCCCCTCTCCCCTTAGGGAGAGGGGTTGGGGGTGAGGGTGACCTTTCAATAACACCTCTTTGAAAAATAATATGACAAATGCATAATTCATATATCATAGTTCAAACAGATAATTGATTAACTATTCTTGATCAACATGCACTAGCTGAAAGAGTTATTTATGAGAAATTAATTAAAAATAGTCAACAAGGTGGCTTTAGCCCCTTGTCTCAAACAACACAAGGATTATTAATATGAGAAAGTATAAAATTATCTCAAAATGAAGTAGACATTGTAGACAAATATATAACTATATTTGAAGAAATGTGATTTGAAATAGAAATTATGTCTAGTTGAATTTTAATGATAAATGCAATACCAGACTTCATTAAGAAGGAAAAGATATCTAATATAATAGAGTGAGTCATTGTAGACATATGAGAACTTTGAAATAAAAAAAGTCTTACTTTGGAAGAAGTAAGAAATAAAATATTTGCTTATACTAGTTGTAGATCTGCAATCAAATTTGGGCATAAACTAAGCCTTTTTGAAATGAATAAACTTTTAAATGATTCAGTATTAGACTATTCAGCAACTTGTCCACATGGACGTCCAGTTGTCTATGATATAGACTTAATGGAATTGCAATGAAAATATGAGAGATAAAAAAAGCCCCCTGATAAGGGGGTTGGGGGTTTTAAACATAAACCCAAGGAGCAATCATATATAGAATTGTTCAACTTAGAAGTAATAACACTAATCACATTAAAGATTTTTGAATATATTCTTTAGCAGTAGATTTTAAACTATCATTAGCTCATCACATAGAATACATTATTCATCAAACAACTAAAGCTAATACTGAAAATAAACCAGCAAGAAATGTGAAATATTTTAGTATTTCTCACATAACTACCATTATTGCACCAAATCATCTTTCTGTAGTACATACATAAAGATTTTTTTCTCAATCAAAGACACAATTAGCTCATGGAATACTTTCAGTAACTTCAACTACATTTTGTGCTTCAGCATATGTATTTTGAATAGTTCAAAATAATCAAAATATTGATAATATTATTAAAATTTTTGTAATTATTATTTTCATAGTTTTATAGTTATTTCCCCTCCTTATTAAGGAGTGGTTAGGGGTGGTTTATAAAGTAATTAAATCATTTAAGAAAGTAACCATTGTAATTAATAGAAGTGTAGCAAGTAGAGTATTTATAATAATACTTTTTGCTTTTTTTACTTTGTCTTCATCTCAGTTTGATGTAATATAAATATATCAAGCATAAGTTAAGAATATCATAGCTACTGGTCCTGCAAAAAGCAAAGACATATCTATTGCTTTTCAGAAAATATATGTTGCTGATCATTCTCAACCTGTTATTTTTCAAGAAGTAGCAACTTGTTTCCAAGCTTCTATAAATCATACAAAGATCATTGCAAAAATTGAATAAAGCAATTTTTCTTTACCTTCTTTGATTTTTTCATCTCTTCATCTAGCAGTCATCATTTTGATACCAGCCATTATAATTACATATACAGCAATTATAAATATAAATACTTCAAGTGCTGAAACAATATTGGCTAAAAATCAGTTTCAGAATAAATCCATATTTACAAGAATATTTTTAGAATTAGGATCTACAAAGGTTCATCATACTCATCAATTAATATTTTTATTTCAATTAGAGAAAGTGATGGCTTCATACATTACTCAAGGAACATTAATAAAAACTATTGCTATTAGGGAATACCAAAGTTGGCTTTTAGCTTTTGTTAATTCTCATTCATCAGATCACATAGACATAATCATTTTTCATCATACATATACTATGTAAACTACTAATAATGCTTGAAGAATAATTTTAGCTATTCTAAGAAGAGAAAAACCAATATCATTAGCAGCTTTTACTATATCTGTATCTCATGTTTTTTCTATAGATGTTTGAGTAATTTTATTTATTCAACTAATATCTCAAATATTTATATTTCAAGCATTAGCATTTAATATAGAAATAATAGAAATAAGTCAGATTATTATAAGTAATTTTATTATTGTTTTTTTCATAATTTTTTGGTTATTTTCTTTCTCTTGTAAAGAGAGAGTACCCGAAGGGGGTGTGAGTTATATTAAGTTATTTTATTTTATTAATTCAGGAGTTAAAAAGAAAGTTAATATAAAGTAATTCATAATTAATATAACAATTCATATTATTATATATATAATAGATTTTTTAGCTGTTTTAATTTTATCATCTTCTCAATTTGAAAATATAATCTGAAAACCAGTATATATAATCATTAGAACAACAGCTAAACCTACAAATCCATTTAACCAATTTATTACTGTAAAAATTATTTGAGCTCAATCAGTTAAATCTTTTTCATTAGTACAAGACACTCAATCTACACTACATAAAGTTTTACTATAAACAGCTGAAACTATATAATATGATAGTTTAATAACTACAAATCAAATAAATGCATGTAATACTCACATTTTTCACTGCTTAGCTTTTTCTTCATCTCATCAGGCTGTAACCATTTTATAGAATGAAAATATCATTATTCCTATAAAGAAGAATGCTGCAGCTGTTTCAACTAATTTAATTAGTGGTTCTACAATATTTGATATTAATCAACCAGCAATTTCAGAACCTATTTTTTTATTATAGATTGTTGCTACATAAGAATAAGCTATTTGCATAACTATTATTCAAACTGTTATCCATATAAATCATTTTTTAAATTTTGCAAATTCTTCATCACTAGATCATTCTGAAAAAAGTAATTTAAGTACAGTAATTAAAAAATATATTGTAGCTAATACTAGAAAAATATTTTTTAAAGACTGAGCTATTTTTAATATTAAATTATAAGCTCACATTTTTCAAGTGTCTCACGGCTCTATAAAATCATCTCAATCCGATAATTCATTTAAAGCGTCATTAGTTATTCAATTATCTCATCAACCTTTATTATCAGAATTTATTTTTAAATCATATTGATTAGTAGAAGCTTCAGATGTTCAAGTATTAGGAGATGTTTGCTCTGCATTAACTGATAATATTGATATATTAAATATTATAGTTATTGCTAATAATATTTTTATTATATTTGTTTTCATATTTTTTTGTTATCCCCCTCCTTAAAAGGGAGGGGTTAGGGGTGGGTTATTCAGGCATAATACCTAATCTTGCTTCAATTTCCATATCTACATATTTTTTCTTTCTTCAATATTTTCTTCTTGAATATTCTTTAATTACTCAAGCAATTTTTCTATTTTGATATTTATTATCCCAAATAGTTTTAATATCAAATGGACGACTAGCAGAATTATCAATATTTAATTTTACATAAGTTGTAAAATTGGCAACTCATATAATATCTTGTTCAGATAATACTGGAGCATATTCTTTTGCCATATATTCAGCATCATCAGCACCTACTTTAAAAGATTGAATTGTACCAGCATTACCAAATACTGCATCTTTAATGGAAGGTTTATCTCATTTTTTAGCACCACTTCCTCATATTTGAGCAATAAATTGATGAGCCATAATTAGAGCTAGATGATATTTTCTGGCTTCAGATAATATTTCTCAAAAAGTTTCAGTTGCAAAATTTTGGAATTCATCAACATATAAATAGAAATCTTTTCTATCTTCTTCTAACATATCAGCTCTACTCATAGCAGCCATATTAATTTTTGAAACAAATATTAATCAAAGTAATTGTGCATTAAGTGAACCAATTTTACCTTTAGAAAGATTTACTAATAATACTTTTTGATTATCCATAATATATCTAATATTAAAAGCAGATTTTGGCTGTCCAATAATATTTCTAATAGTTGAATTAGTTACAAAAGGTCCAAATTTAGAAGAGAAATAAGGTATCATTTCTTGTTTTTCTCTATCTCAAGTATTTGCATATTCATTATCCCAAAAAGATTTTACCATTGGATTTTTTACTTTTGAAGATTTAAATTTCAAAAATGCTTCATCTGTAAATAATCTTGGAACATCAATAATTGTTCCTCCATCTTCTTCATCTTCCATAAGAGTTAAACAACCATTTCTGAAGTAATGCTGAATTCTTGGTCCAAATACTTCATCTCAAAATATTTTGATAAAAATTTCAGTTGCATCCATTGCAGCTCTATCCATTTCTCTTTTTCTAACATCAGGATCTTTTGAAAGTACTTCCAGCATATTTAATCACATTGGTCTTTCATCATCAGAAGGATCAAAAATAACAATATCTTTTGCTCTTTCTTTTGGAGCAAAACTTAATACATCTTCAACTAAATCTCCATGAGGGTCAATTACACAAATTCAATCTCAATTCCGTAAATCTTGACGAGCTAAATATCATATATAAACAGATTTACCTCAACCAGATTTTCAAATTACATAATGATGTCTTGATCTATCTCATCTAGAAAAATATATGGGAGTTCTTTTATTTCTATATTCATTCCATCATAATAATACTCAATCTTTATAAACAGGAAATCATCCTAAATGTCTATGTACATTTTTTACTACTCAATTTTCATCTTTTTCTGGAAGAATAGTTTTTTGAGTTGGTGTTTTTAAATTATGTGGAGCAGGTAATTTTTTATAATCTAACCAATTAATTAATGGTGATTTATTATATGTTCTATCTGGAAAATGATACATAGTTGAAACCTCATCTGCAGAAAAATAAGAAACATTTTGAAAAAATCATACTAATTTATGCTTAAATGCAAAATGCCTAATTGGTGTAAAAATATAAGGAAAAGCATCTTCAAGAATTTGAGGATTATCCAAACTATTATTATATTCATCTGTAAATATTGAGGCTGCTGCAACAATTGCATGAACTCAATCTTCACAATTTTGGTATTTTGGAGAACTAACAATGATCCTTATAGATGTTTCAAATGCAGGCTGAGCAGCAGCTTCTCACATAAGTTTCTGACTTTCAGTTTCAGCTTGATTAAAAATTTTATAAGAATCTCATTCACTTGCTCAAGGAGCATTATTTCAGCTACCAACCATAGCATCAGCTCATTGAAAAAGTGCTACAATAGGATTAAATAATAATCCAAAAGGTGCCCAGAAAAATTTTAAAACTCATTTTTTATTTTTCTTATATTTTCATTTAGCTACTAAACCTGCAGCCCTCATAGCTTTTTTATTCCATCTTGAAGGTTCTGGTTTTATTACAACTTGATAGACAGCAGAATCAATTTTATCTAATCATCCAAATACATTAATAAAATTATTTAATGGGTCATCTTCTAAATATTTAAAAGTTTTAATAGGATAAACATCATCATTCTCTTTTCAAAGAGAGGCTGCTCTCATTTTATATCATTTCTTTTTTAAAATTACATAATCTTTTTTAGGGTCTGCTATAATAATTTCAGCATTATTATACATTGATGTTAAATGTTGAGATACTAGTCAAACATAATTTTTATAAGTTACTACAAAAAAAGTTACTTGTCATTTATCATAAACTAATTCTAAAGAAATCTTTGAATGTCAAAAAATAGTATTTAAAACAGTATCTTTTAAACCGGCTTCAGCTAATTTATGAATAGCCTTATAGAACATTGACATTATAGCAGCTTTTTCTTTAAAATCTTTTTTAGTTGCTTGTTCTTTATCTAATTTTGAATCTGCTCTTGGAAGAGTTACTTTTAAATACCTTAAATTTTTAGAATAATATAACTCAAATAATAATCTTATAATTTTAAATATAATATATAATGCCATAAAAACAAAAAATGCTTTTATTAATATTATTATATATCACTCTATTGTATCTATAAAACCCAAACTAGTTTCAGGTCTACTAAAATTTGGATTATGTAAAGCAGATTTATATTCTATCTCATTTCAAACTAACCTTGAAAAAGCCTCATCTAATCCAATTAGAAAAGCAATAATAATATAAAAAAGTTTTTGTATTTGTTTCATTCAATTTATTTTAAAAGTTTTATCTATTTTATATTAACATATTATCAGAAAATAATCTAATATAATAGCTTGACATATTTAAAAAAATAAGGAAAGAAAAAAACAATAAAGTAAAACTTTATTGTTTAAAAATAATTTATATATTTTTTGATAATTATACTAATTCAACAGTTGCACCAGCTTCAGTTAATTTAGCTTTAATTTCTTCAGCTTCAGCAGCATCTAAATCTTTTTTAATTGCACCACCATTATCAGCTAAACCTTTAGCTTCTTTTAATCCAAGACCAGTAATTTCTCTAATTACTTTAATAACAGCAATTTTAGAAGCACCAGCATCTTTTAATTCAACTGTTTTAGTTGAGCTTTCTTCAGCAGCACCACCTTCAGCAGCCATCATAACTGGAGCAGCAGCAGAAACTCCAAATTCTTCTTCCATAGTTTTAACTAAGTCGTTTAATTCAACAATAGATAATTCTTTTACTAAATCCATAATGCTTGAAGCATTTTTACATAAATCAGCCATAATATTTTTTTATTAATTTATAAATATATTTAAATGTGTGATTATACTCTCACACAGAGTCTAACTAATAATAAGTTAATTCCTGTTTCTCTAATAAAAATATTAGAGAAACAATATATCAAATTATAATTATGCTTCAGTTTTTTCTTCTTCTTTTTTCACTTCAATTTGTGATAAATTTTCTTTTCCTTGAGCTTCAACTTCTGTAGCAGCAGCATCAAGAAATCTTGCCATACCTGATAATGGAGACATAAGAGAACCAACCATTCTTGATAGTAGAGTATCTCTTGAAGGCATACCAGCTATTTCTATAGTAGCAGCTGCATCCATAATATTTCCTTCAAAGTAAGAACCTGTCCAAGACATTTTTTCTTCACCTGGTTGACCTTTTTTCATAAAGTCATTAACTTTACCTAAACCAGCAACTGCATCTTCATTAGATAATACTAATGCAATTTGATTAGGTAATAATGAATCATCAATTTCAACATTATAAACTTCTTTAAAAGCAATTTTAATTAGAGTTTTTTTAGCTAAATGAAATTCAGCATTTACTTCTCTTAAATTAACTCTTAAATTAGTAACTTCTTCAACAGTTAATGCTTTATTAGTTGTAAAACCAACACTATTAGCAACTTTTAATTTTTCAATTAAAGATGATAATACTTCTTTTTTTTTAGTTCTTGTAAGAGCCATTTTTATAATAATTAGTTTTATAAAAAAATCTTTTTTCATTCTTGTGAGAATGAAAAAAGATTTTGTTTTTTTAGATTTTTATTTTCTAGAAAAATTTTTTTCTTTTTTACTATCTCGGTGGGGCTTAAATTTTTATGCCTACTGTCTAAAATAATTTTTTAAAAGTGCTGATATTATATATATATTTGAATTTTGTCAAAACTTTTTTAGGCTCTTTTCGTGATAGCAGGAAAAATACCATCTAAATTTCAAGTTTTTTCAAACAAA
>JAUZRO010000020.1 GCA_030950465.1 Candidatus Altimarinota bacterium
AGATAATAAATTTTATGATTTTGTGTTTGTTGTAAAAAAACTAACACAGTTAGATAGAAAAAATATAGAAGCATTAAAAAGCTTTAAAAATGATTTGAATTTTTTAATAAAAAAAGTAAAGTAATAAAAATAAAACCCCCAACCCTCTTATCAGGGGACTATAAAATTTAATAAACTAAAAAAAATGAAAAAAGTAATAGATTTTATAATAATATTTTTATTAGTATTTCTAATAATAGGAATGTTTAATAAAAAAGAAGAAGTACCAATTACTAACTGAGGAATTGTTTTAACTACGGATAAAAATAGTTATTCTATTCCTGCAAGTATTAAATTAAATATAAAAAATTTAACTTGAGAAAAGGTTACTTTTGATACTTGTAAAGATATTATTTTGAAAAGTAATTCTGGAATAATAGATTTTTCTAAATCAGTTATCTGTAAAACTGTAGAGCTAGAATCTTCTGAAACTGAAATTATTGATTATGCTACTGAATATAAAAAATTAGAAACAGCATGAGAATATTATTTTTCAGCAAAAATAGCTTGAAAAGAACCAATTGCTAGTTTTGAATTAGATAATAGATGAACTATTTCAAAAATATTTATTGCTTTTATTTATCAGCCAATTCTTAATTTGATTGATTGGTTAATATTAATTACTGGTTATTCTCTTGGTTGGTGAATAATAATTATGACAATAATTGTTAGAATTCTTTTACTTCATCCTCAGCATAAAATGATGGTAAGTCAGAAAAAACTTCAAGCTGTTCAACCAAAAATTAAAAAAATTCAAGAAGAATTTAAAGGACAACAAGCAGTTTTAGGACAAAAACTAATGGCTTTATATAAAGAAGAAAAAGTTAACCCAATGTGATCTTGTGGTTTTATGTTAATACAAATGCCAATTTTATTTGTATTATATAATGTTATTCTTGAAATAAGAGATCCTGTTAATTGATATTATTTATATGATTTTTTAGCAAAATTTGAGATAGATAAAATTAATCACATATTTTATTGAATAGATTTATTCAAAACTGGTATGGATTTTCCAATTCAATGAATTATTCTTTGATTAACTGTAGCATGATTACAATATTTTCAAATTAAATTATCACTAGCTGATAAATTAAAAGAAACTAAAAAATGAGCTATTATTGAAAAAAAGAAAGACTGATTTGCTTCAATGATGCCAGACCCAGATGTAATGAATAAATTTATGCTTTATGGTATGCCTTTAATGGTTTGAGTGTTTACATTTACATTTTTTGCAGGTTTAGGTATATACTGGTGAATTTCAACAGGTTTTATGATAGTTCAACAATTAGTTGTTAATAAAATTATTAAGAAAAATAAAAAATAAAATATATTATAAAATATTTTAACAATACTGTCTATTTAAAATTACTAATATTAGTAATTTTTTTTTGACTAAATTCTATAAGTTATATACTGTTAAAGAGTTATAAATTATATTATTAAGTAATTAAAAAAAATGAAATTAACAAGTATATTTACAGTTGTATCAATAATAGCTGTTTCTACATTATCAGCTAGTGCTTATACTGAAGTACAGTGTGATACAGATACAGTTTTTTCTGCTAACTCTTGTAATCAATGTTTTACAGATAAGGATAGATCAGAAGGTTCTTATTTATGAGAATTAAAAGATGAATGGATTAATAATTCTACTTCAGATAAAATTCTATATAAAATAGAACAAGAAATGCCTAAAATGATTAATTTATTACCTTCTCTAGTTCAATGGAAACAAGATCCATCTGCTCAAGATTTTTGGGAATATCCAGAAGAATTAAATAAAATATATGATAATGATGATGAATGATTTATTTTATCTAAAGGGAAAAAAGTAACTTGGTTAAAATCAAAAAAAGGTTTTACATATAAACTAGAAAAAAATAAAGCAGCTGAAGGTAAAAATATAGGTTTATTAACTTATTTAATAACAACTCATAATATTTCTGAAGAAGGAAGTATTAATACAGATGCTTCAGAACATAGAGAATGTGTATTATTTAAATCAGGAAAAGAGGTACAACAAAAAAAAGTTGTTCCAATTCCAAAAACTCCAGTTGAAAAGCTACCTGAAACAGGGGCAGAACATTATTTATTACTATTATTAGCAATGATCTTAGGTTTTGGAATTATGAAAATAAGAAAAAGAGTTTAATTACAATATAAATAGTATGTGTCAATTATAAAATAGAAAAAAAGATAGTCATTATTTGACTATCTTTTTTTTATGTAGTAAATTTAAATTAGATAAAGTTTATATATTTAATCAAAGAATAATAATATGTACAATAAGGTTTATATAGTTTCTCATTTATCTAAAAATACAGAAGAAAATATAGATAGTTTTAGTTTTTTATGAGGAACTTCAGATATAAGAAATATGTGGGATTCTTATTATTTACTTTGAAGACAGAATGATAAAAACTGTTTAAGAGATTTACATACATTAGAATATTATATGTTTAGAAATTTTTTACTAAAAAAATGATATAAATCAGATAATATTATACCTCTGATTAATCAATCAATGTTTCTTTTAGATGATGATTTATATTTATATAAAAATAATAAATGGTGAAAATTAGATATTGAAAATATAGCTTTTTTATCTGTTAGATGAGATTATTGGCATCATCCATTCTTTCATTTATTAAAAAATATTTTAAAAAATAAGAATAGTTTATTAAATAGTCTTTGATGATTTAGTTGAAAAATACAAAAAAAGAATAAGTTTTATGCATATTCATGATTATATTGAAAAAGTAATAATATATGACATATGTGAGTTCCATTTAATTTAAAAGAAGAATCTCTAGATTGATTAATAGATTTAATTAAAGAAAAATTGAATAAAAAAATTTTATTAAAAATTGATTCAACTTCATTTTGAATGTGAGTTATTCCTGTTAATTTATGAAATAAAATTCATTTTGATAAATTTAAAAAATATATTTTATGACATATGAAATTTTGAAATGAAATATATATAGTGCCTTATTCAAAATTTGAAACAGAATATAGAGTATATTTTACAAAGATATCTTGAGTAGTAAAAATACACTCAATAAAAGAAAAAAATATAACAAATAGTAAAAAGGATATTTTTAAAAAAGAGAATTATAAATATTATAAAAATATAGGTTTAAAATGGAGTTATATAAAAAAAGAAGATTGGACATTTGAACTTATAAAAACTATAGAGGATTATATTAATTTAACAAAATATACAGTTTGAAATTTAGAATTTGGTAAAGTTTCAAAAAAATATAAAAAAGATAATTGAAAATATATATTTTTTGAAATTAATTATATGGCGTGACCATGATGTTATTATTGATATAATAATGAGGATATTAATAATATGTCAGAGTTTTATGAAGAAATATTTAAATGAACTTTGTTAGCTGAATAACATAAACTATTATTTTGTCAATAAGATAAAGTATTAAAAAGAAGATAATTATTTGACTATCTTTTTTTTATGTAGTAAATTTAAATTAGATAAAGAAAATATTAATTAATAAAAAAAATTATGTTACATATTATAAAACAAATGAAAAAAGGGTTTTTGGGAATTGTTGAGAGTAATTTTTGAGATAATATATCTCAAGCTCAAGCAGAAATCATTGCTGATGTTCTTGATAAAAATAAAGATGAAAAATTATCTAATTGAGAACTTAAGAAACTTACTTTTAAGAATAAAGAATTAACTGATAAAGTTAATAAAAAAGTTAAAGATATTAAGGATAATTTAAATTTTTATAGTGAAATTGATAAACAAGATTTTATTGAACAATTGACTTGAAAAAAAATTGATAACCTTAATATTGTAAGTCAAAAAACAACAGCTAAAAAAAGTATAGTAAATGGTACTAAAATAGAAAAATCAATTTTATTAAAAGCTATTGGTTGAAATGGTAGATGGGCTAATTATATTACTTCTACAGAATTAAAATCTCTTGTTGCTACTTATTGAAAAGAAAAAGTTAAAAATACTATAACAGAATTAAAAGCAGAATATTGATTTTATATTTCTCCAGGTGCAAATACTATTTTAAGAAAAATTAAATCTAGTGTAGACACTAATTCAAAATATGAATTAGGAAAAACAGGACAAAAATATGGATGAGGTGAATTTACAATCTCTAAATCTTGAGGTAAATTCTTGATAGAATTAGATGGTATGGCTGGTTGGGATATTGATAGAAAAGTTTCTTCTATTGATTCTAAAACAGTTGATAAAGCTATTAAAGAAATTAAGGAAGAATATGATAGAGATAATGCTAAAACTGATGAAAAAAGTAGTTCTAAAATAAATAAAGTTAATAATAAGGATTATACAGTATCATTAAAAGATAAAGAAACTTTATTTACAAAAGAAACAGCTGATTATGTTGATATGGCTTCTTTTGATAAAACTATGAATAAATTACAAGGTTATTTGGATAAATGAGGTTTTAGATTTAAATGAAAAAAGATAACTAAACTTTCAGAATTAAAAGATTTTTCAGCACAGGATTTAACTTCTTTATTAAAAGGACTTTGATATAAAAGTAATCAATGAGTTACTAAGATATTTAATGATTTTAAATTTTTATTTAAAGAATCTATTTGATGAAAAAGTGCTAATTGAGGAAATAATTTTAGCCCAGTACAACAAAGGTTTAATGAAATATTACAAAATTCAGAAAGAATAGAAGCTAGTAAATGAAAATTAAATGTAGTTAAAAATTATTTAACAGATTTTGATAGAGATGCAATAGTTAATACTAAATTAAAATCATGATGAGTTTCAGAAAGGCATTCATATTTTGATATACAAACATTAAGTGAAGCAAAAATATTAATAGAAAATCTATGATTAAAATTTAGTGATATTGCAAAAGCCAACTTTAGAGCAAAATTTAATAAAAGATTACAAAATATTATATATTCAGTTCCTTTTAAACAATTAATAAAGAAGGGATGAATTAAAGAATTTAATAATGCAGTTAATAAAGAAGAAATAAAACTAAAAAAAGCTTTAGATAATCCTAAAATGACATCTATTTTTACAAAAGCTTTAAGAGATGCTGGAATTATTGCAAACAGACAAAATACAGAAGTAATAAAAGATTTTACTTTAGCTGTTATGACTTGATTTAATAAATCTGTTTGATTAAGTAAAAATATATTTAAAATTTGAGAAAGTATAGTGTGAAGTATAAATTTAGTTGAATTAGCTAAATGAAATTCTGGAATATGAGTTAATGCTAATATTTTATCTCAAAAATTAGGTAAATTATGAATTTCAATAGATGCTTGAGCTGCTTTACCTAAATCACTTTATATTAGTGCATCTGTATCATGAAAAACATGAAGTGAATTATCTAAAAAAGGAGTTGCTTGAAATATTTCATTAAGTTTATCATGATGATTAACTGCAAAATCTATGACAATTACAGAAATTGCATCAGATAATATTGCATGATATCAAAAAATAATGGCTTCTCTTAGAAAATGAGCAGATTATTTTCTAGAAAATATAAATAATAAGAATTTATCTTCTTCAGAAATAAAAAACTTATTTTGAAAAGATATTACTTCTTCAGAAATAAAAGAGGTTAAAAGTAATTTTAAAGAATTTAAAGAACTATATGAAACTTTTGTTGTAAAATGAGGATTAGATAAAGATGTTTTTGTGAAAAATTTTATGACTGCAGCAGCTTCATATAATTTTAAACAAACAGAATGAACAAGAATTACTTGAATATGAGCATTTATTATTCCATGACTTGTTTCATGATTATTAATTATGTGAGAACATAATTCTAAAAAAATAAATATTTGAAGTAGATGATTAGCTCAAGATATTGCAGAAAGAAAATTAAGTACAAAAGGTATTAAAGAATTTATAAAAAAAGATCCTATTTTAAAAAATAAAATTAAAATAGATTGAGATAAAGTTATTATATTAGATTCAGATATAAATGTAAATTATTCTAAAAAAGATGTTAATTTTGATGGAAAAGCATATTCTCCAAAAAAATGACAAAGATTACAATTTGATATATCAGCAACTTCTACATATGACAAAGATAAAAATTCTATCAGAAAATATAATCTTAATATAAAATCTATTTCAACTGGAAATGATAAAGTATCTTCTTTAAATAGTGTTGAAATATTTAGTTATAATAATGAAGATATTATCTCTCATTTAGAATGATTAGAAGAACATTTTAATGCAAATACTAGAAATAAGAAATGAGCAGAATTAATAATGAATCCAAGTAAATCATTAAAAGATAGATTTGAAAGTCTTAAAATTTTAGCAAGAAATACTTGAAAAAAATTAACTCTTAATAGTTTAATAGAAAAAGCTAAAACTAATAAAGATAAAGAATTTATTGTTTCTAGAGTATCTCAATATTTAAGAAAATCTAATGATGCTAACATAAGTAAAGATGCAAAAAAAATTATTAAGATGGATAAAGTTAGATCTTCTATTTTTAGTAATATAGAATTAAGTAAAATGTGAGTTGATTTAAGTGAATATAGAAATGAATTTTATAAAAACTCAAAATTAATAACTAAATTTAAAAATACAAATATTTCAAACTGAGTTGCTTTAGATGTTGTTTCATCTTTAATACCTTGAAAAGATACTAGAAGAGGTTTATATGCACTTAAATGAAATATATGAGTTATGTGAGATAAAAATGGTAATCCAATAAAAATAACTATTAATAAATCACATCAAAAATCTATTGTAGAAGCTTTAGTTTGAAAAACTAATAGTTATACTGTAAATAGTTTAATGAAGGGGCTTAAGAAATGAGAGATTCAAATATATTTTGTAAAAACTATTTGATTTGATGATGCAGTTGTTTTCACAGGTAAAGTAGCAGAATATTTGAAAGTTCCATGAAATAGTAATGTTACATGAACTTGATCTAATTGAAGTACTATTGGTAGAGAAGAATACCATACTATATGATGAGTTCTATGAAAAACTTGGGATGAAAGTCCAAAACCAGAGAAGCCACCAGTAGAGGAGACAGATACAGATTCACTAGAAGAGACAGATACAGATTCACTAGAAGAGGAGACAGATACACCAGTACCACCAACAGTACCAACAACTTCACCAACAACTTCACCAACAGTAATACCAAGACCAACAGCTTCATCTGATGAATAAAAAACTTAATAAAAAATTATAAAATGAAAAAAATTACAATAATTTCAGCCCACATAGATGATGCAATATTTTCTTTGTGATGAATAATTAATAAATGGATAGATGAATGATTTCTAATTGAAATTATAACAATTTTTTCAAAAACTAATTATATGTGACCAAAGAAAAATTTATGAATCATTGAAGAGTGTATGTTAATGAGAAAAGAAGAAGATAATGAGATTATAGAAAAGTTAAAGTGAAAGATTAAATTTATATACTTAGATTTTGAAGAAGCTTTGCTAAGGTGATATGATTATGATGAATTATTTTGAAAATTAAAAAACTTTGATAATTGATTAATTAGATGATTAAGAAAAGAAATAAAAAAATTAACTCAAAAAGCAGATTATATATTTTTCCCATATTGATATTGAAATCATGTAGATCATCAGGTTTGTAGTAAATCATCTTTTAAAAATGATAAAGTATTTTTTTATAGTGATATGCTATATATTTGTTATATGGAGGAAAATATAAAAAAATGATTCAATTATAAATTTGATGAAAATATTTATAATAAACATATTGATTTATCTAATTGTTATAAGTCTCAAATGGTGCTAGATGTTAAATCAAATTATGTTTTAGATTATTTATTAGAAAATGGTTATACTTTCTATTGAAGAAATAAAGAGTTATTAGATGATATAATTAAGTATGATAAGAAAATAAAAATTATTAATACTTGAATAATAAGTAATAAAATTCCAAAAAGAATTATATCTTGTTGGTTCTGATGAAAAGAGAAAAATGATTTAATGGATGATTGTATATGAACTTGGAAAAAATATTTACCAGAATATGAATTTATTGAGTTCACTGAAAATAATTCACCAATGGATATCCCTTTTGTTCAAAAGATGTATGAGGAAAAAAAATGAGCATTTTTATCAGATTATATTAGAGTATGGGCATTATATAATTATTGAGGAATCTATCTTGATACTGGTATGGAAATATTAAAACCATTAGATGGTTTATTAAGTGATGAATGCTTTCTTTGATTTGAATTATCTTGATATGATAATTTGAATACAAGTATACTTTGATGAAAAAAATGAAATTTATTTTTAAAAAAGATTTTAGATTATTATGATAATCTCTGTTTAGATACTTATAATTTAGAAACAACTTGAGATGTATTCAAAAAAGTATTAAATTCTGAATATAATATTGAAATAAAAAATAAAAATCAAGTAATTAATTGAATAAGATTATATACAAAAGAGTATTTTTACCCATATTACTATAGTATGTCTTTTCATAGAAGAACAGACATATTAGAAAATACTTATGCTGTTCATCACTGGAATAATAGTTGGGGATATACAAGAGAACATAAAAAGAAAATTTCAATAATAATACCTCATTTAAATGAATGATATTATTTAGATATAATGTTAGATAGTTTTTATAATTATCTAAAATATGAAAATTATGAAATAATTATTTGTGATGATGGGAGTGATGATTTATCTAATTTAGATTTTATAAAGAACCATTTCTTAAAAGATAAAATAAAATTATATAAAAACAAGTGATTATGATTATCTGCAAATAAAAATTTTGGAGCAAGTAAGTCTAATTGAGAGATACTAATATTTTTAGACTCTCATATGTATATTAAAAATGATATATTAAAGGATATTAATAAAGTATTTATGGATAATAGTTATATTTCATTATTACAATTATCAATTTGAAGTATTTTAGATAAAAAAGTTAAGGAAGAAGTGTATAAGATGAAAGATTTACTTTTAAATAGTACTTGGGATAATAGTAATAAAGATAATAATCTTGTAAATACTCCTCATATTGCATGAGGGGCAACAATTATTAAAAAAGATATTTTTGAAAAATTATGATGATTTAATCAAAATTTTAGAAAATGGTGAGCAGAAGACCTTGAATTTTCAATGAGGGCTTGGCTTTCATGATATAAATGCTATTTAGCAAAAGATATCTTAATAATGCATTATTTCAAAGAATCATTTAAAAATACAACAATAAACTCTGATGATGTATTATATAATAAAATAATTTTTGCATTAACTTGTTTTCAAAATAAGGAAAGGCAAAATAAAATATTGGAAGAGCTAGAAAAACATTATTGAAATATATATAGTAATATTTATGAGGAGATTATTAATTCAAGTAAAGTATTAAAATTAATAAAAAAACAACATAAATTATTTATTTTTGATGATGATTGGTATTTTAAAAAGTTTAAAAAATATTATAAAAATGATTTTAATTTATATAAATAGAAAATATTATGAAAAATAACAAAATAAAATTGACAATATTAATTTCTATACTACTATTGATTTGATTATATATATATATATATATTAATAATAGTAAGAATTCTGATATTATAGAAATAAATAATAATAATTTATTTATTGAAAAAACAAATATTAATTTTAATTCTTTATCACAAAAAGATGAATAAAATATATAAAATATTTTTTGTATTAATTTACTTGATAATATCAATTAATTTTACAAATGCTATTATAGTAAATAATAATTCTACAATTACTAATAATTGTGATGAAGCTAATGTAGATGAACATTATTATATTCCAAACAATGTAAATAGTATTACTATTTATCCTGTAGATACTATATCTAATATTGATAAGCCAATATTCATTAGAAATTGAGAAACAAGTGTTTCTTTATGGGAAAATACAAATTGAATAATGAATTGTGGTGAATGGTGGAGAATTAGTAATGCTATACCTCCTATAAATTGATCATATATGGTTGTTTGAGGAGATGGATGTACTTTAAATAAAGTGAAAAAATTAAATAATAGTCAACCATCATCTCAAATAATGTATGAAGTTGCATATAAGAGAGAATTAAGTTTATGAGAATGAATAAGTAATTATTATTATTATAATTATTGAGATAATACTGAATATTATTTTTCAGATCAAACAAAAAGAGTTTGGTGAGATATAGAATATACAGGTAATGAATGTTTTAATATTTATACTCATTTTTGTTGAGATGGAATTGTAGATTCTTCAAATTGAGAACAATGTGATGATTGAAATAATATAGATTGAGACACTTGTAGTGCAACATGTGAAGTTGAAACTACACCTGTTCCATTATGTACAAATTTAACAGTAAATGAAACAACATGAGCTTATGCTTGTAGTTGAACAGATGTTACAACTTATAGAGTATTTGTAGATTGAAATATAGCTTCAACAAATGCAACATGAAGATGAACTTATAATATTACAAATGCATGAACATATAATTTTTCATGTATGGTAGATTGAGAAACAATTCCAAATGAACCAGAATGTGTTCAAGAAGTTATTGTTGAAGAACCAGAGCCATTATTATGTTCAGCATGAACAACATGAACACAATCATCAGCAATATCTACAACAACACCAAATTTATGTTCAAATACTTGAGAAACAGTAATTAACTTTAGTTTTTCTACTTCTTGAAGAACAACTTCATATATTTGGAATTGTACAGATTGAACAGAAACTTATACAGGTTGAAATTGTAATGCTAGTTATACTTCAGGTTGAGGTGGTGGTTGATGAGGTGGTGGTTGAAATACTCCACAATGTCATAATATAGAAGTATCTTGAAATGAAGTTACATGTTTATGAAATACTAAATCTAAATCATTTTGAATAATTTGTGATACTGTAACTGATTGAGAAAATCTTACTTCTACAGTTTGAAAATTTAAAATTTCAGAATGAAGAATATTAGGTAATGAATATGCTACATTTACTTGTGCAACTGTAAATGAACCAAAGTGTTTTGTTTATAATGAAAGAAGAACAACTTATGGTTCAAAAGCTTGGAGATCAAGTAGTCAATGTATTATTAATACAACTAAAACTTGTGGTGATGGTAGAGTTGATAATCCAAATGATGCTTGAGTAGTAGAACAATGTGATGGATGAGTTAATTGTAAATCAGATTGTACTTTAAAAACAACAAATACAACACCAAATTGTTGAAATAGTGTTAAATATTATGATGCAAATCCAATTGAATGTTGAATAACTACTAGACCAAGTGGTTGAGAAATTTGGATTTACCCAATTGGTGATACTTTAGTTGGTTGAAACAGTGTATTTGATTTTAATTCAGTTTCAGCTAAAAATAGAATTATAGAATCTTGAGAAGAATGAGATCTTAAAATTGTAAATATTTGAGATGAACCATTTAATTTAACTGGAGATAAATTCTGTATTTATAATAATTCTAATATAATTACTTGATTAAATAATTGAAAATTATGTGATGCTACTAATGATATAGGTTGGATTTATCCAGGTCAAGCTCATTATTTTAGAAAAGATGCAAGTGTTATAAAATGAAATCCAGATGGTATTTCTTCTTGAAAAGATCATGAAACAACTACTTTAGTTTGAACTTTAGCTGGTTATGATTGGGCTTACTTTGCAGCAAAAATGAATGTTACAGTTGCAAAACCTTCTATTGCTGGACAATGAGGTTGAACTTCTTATTTAACAGATTCTACTAAAATTTCAAATATTAATAAAATAGCAGATACAGTTAATACTAATAATGACTCTTGAAGAGAAGTTAATATTAATCAAAATAACTTTGTTTCTACAGTATTAGGTGATACAGATAACTTATCAAATCTTGAAACTATTAATGATACTACTTTAGCTGTAGAAGAATCAACAGAATTAGAAAATAATGCTGAAGAGGTAGTTGAGGAAATTATTTTTGTAGGTACTAAAACTGAAATAAATAGTTTAAGTAGTTTTGCTTCATATAGAGGTATTGAAAATGTAGTATTTGTAAGAGATACAAATGTTACATTGTCAGCACAAGACTTAACTGAAACAAAAACTTATATTATTGAAAATTGAAATTTAATTATTGATTGAAATATTGAATCAGATAAAAATATAGCATTTATTGTTAAAAATGGTGATATTATTATTAAAGATACTGTTACTAGAATAGATGGTACTTATGTAAATATTTGATGAAAAATTATTTCAGATAATACAGAAAAAAAATTAACTGTTAATGGTTCAATTTATTGAGATTTATCAGAATTAACATCTAATAGAACACATATGTCTATGGACAATGAAGGTAATATTAGTGTATGAACAATTGTTAATTATGGTTCTAATATTCTTAAAAAACCAGCTCCACTTGTTGGACAATTTATTAATGAATATACAACTAGTACTAAAGTTGCTAGATAAATTAAAGCAAAAAAAATATAGAAAATTACATTTTCTATATTTTTTTTATTTTAAAATTTCTTTGATTAATCTTTCATCTTTTCTCCAATTTTTTCTAACTTTTACTCTTAATGCTAAAAAAGTTTTCTTTCAGAAAATTTGTTCTATTTCTATTCTTGATTCTTTTCACATTTTAGCAATTAATTTTCATCATTTTCAGATTAAAATATATTTTTGTGAATCAGATTCTGCATTTATATAAGCTACTATTTTTAATAAATCTTTTCCATCTTTAGTTTTTTCTTCTTCTATTTCATCTACACTGATAAATATTGAATGAGGAATTTCTTCTTTGGTATTTGTAAAAACTTTTTCTCTTATTATTTCTGATATTCTAAAAAACATATCTTGTTTTGTATAAATATTTTCTGGAAATAACAAAGTTGAAGTTGGTAGTTTTTCTTTTATATTTTCTAATAATGGTTCAAATCACTCAACTTTGTTAGAAGAAATTTCAAATACATTATTTTTATTCTGAGGAATTGCTATTCTTGCTTTTAAATCAGTCTTTGTATAAACTTTAAAAATTGGAGCAGATACATTTTCTAAAATTTCTGCTATATATTTTTCTTCATCTCAATAATTTCTTGAAGAATCTATAAAATATAATATTAAATCTGATTCAGATAAGCTAGAAATAGCTTGACCATTTATAGCTTTATTAAAAGATTTTTCATCAAAATGAATTCAAGGAGTATCAAAAAAGATTACTTGAGAATCAGAATCATTATATATTGCTAAAACTTTTTTTCTAGTAGTTTGTGGAATATTAGAAGTAATAGAAATTTTTTCTCAAATTAAAGTGTTTAAAAAAGTAGATTTTCCTGCATTTGGTCTACCAACAACAGCTACATAACCAACTTTTTTTTCTTTTGTTAAGTCAGAAGTAGCAGCTAAAATGTCTTGTATATTTAATTCTTTCATCAATTTATTTATTTATTTTATAAAATGTTTTAAATACTCTACTTTAAAAGAAAAAAAAGTAAAATAAAACTTTGACTTTTTATTATCTATATATAAAATATGAGGGCTTAAAAATTTAAGTACTATTTTATATCCTTCCAATTATATTTAAGAATTGGATGAATAACCAAAGGAAAAACTATGGTAAATTATGAACTAATGATGATTGTAGATCCTACATTATCAGATGAAGAAAAAACAGCAAAAATAGATATCATTAAATGAATTCTAGATAAAGCTGGTGCAAAAATCACAAAAGAAGATATTATTGGTGATAAAAAACTTGCATACCCAATTAATAAAAAAGAAAGAGCATTTTATGCTTTATATAATCTTGAATTAGATTGAACAAAAATTAAAGAAATTTCAAAAGAAATGAATTTAAATAGAAGTATTTGGAGATATATGTTTGTTAAAATTGAGGATTAATTAATAACTAAAAAGAAGATGAGAACAATAAATAAAGTAATTCTTATTTGAAATATTACTAGAGACCCAATGGTTAAAACTACTGAAAATGGTAAAAAAGTAGCTCTATATACTATTGCAACTAATAGATATTATAAAACAGCAGAAGGTGAAAATAAATCTGAATCAGAATTCACTAACTGTGTATCTTGGGGAGCATTAGCTGAAAGATGTGAAAAATTTCTTGTAAAAGGGAAATTAGTTTATGTAGAAGGTAGATTAAAAACTAGAGTTATTGAAAAAGATAATGGTGAAAAAATTTATAAAACTGAAGTTGTTGTAGGTAATATTATTTTCTTAAATAAAAGAGGTGAATTTGCAGATTCTGCACTTCCTTCTACTGAAGAAGATGATATAGATTTATTAGGAGGAACTGATTTTGATGATTAGTTCACAAAAAAATATTTAAATAAAAAAAATAAAAATGTCTAAAAAAACATGTCCACTAGATGGAGAAAATATAGACTACAAAAATGTAGAACTATTAAAAAAATATATTACAAAATTTGGTAAAATTGTACCAAGATACTATTCTAATGTATCTTTAAAAAATCAAAAAAAATTATCTAGAGAAATTAAAAGATCTAGAATGATGGCTCTTATTCCTTTTGTTAAGAAATTTGATCCTAACTTTGAAGGGTAATTTATAAAAAAAATATTAGATTCAAATAATCTAGTATTTTTTATTTTAATTTTTTTTAAAATATATATATGAAAATTTTGAAGAAAATAATAGCTCTTGCTATTATTGTATGAATGTTTGGACAAGTAAGTATAAATGGTTTTGCAAGTTCTAATTATGAATTAGAAAATAATTGAATGGAATTACAATATTATAAAAAAGATATTTTAGAAATTAAATGATGAGAAAAATTAATTTCTAAAATAGAAACTTTTATTTCTAAAATAGATGATAATAAAGCTAAAATTCTAGAAGGAAAAATTAATAAAATATTTGATAAATTAGCCCCTAAAAAAGATTTATCTCAAAAAGAAGAATATATAATTTTAATTCTAAATTATTTAGAATTAAAACTAGAAGAAAGAAAATTATTAAAAATAGAAGCAGATAAAAAAAATGTTTTTAAAAATACTTTATCTAATTCTGATACTAAAAAAGTAAATGATGAATTAGTGAAAATTCAAAATAACTTATTAAATAGAGGAGTTGATAGTTTTGAACAAATATTAGGAGAACTAGAAACTTATACTAATTATGAAGAAAGAGGTAATTTTGAGGCAAAAGTAAATTTTGATGGTTGAGAAATTTGAACTTCTAAATTTGAATTAAAATTAAAAGATTATATTGCAAAAAGTTCTTGATTTGATGCTCAATTTAAATCTAAAATTGAAGCAATAATTGAAGCTAGTCCAAAATGACAAGAAGAAGTAAAAATAAAAATAAATGCTTTTATTGATTATATTTTAAAAGATCAAAATTATTATGTTCTATTAAAAGACTTAAAAATTACTGATGAAAAATGAATTGAACAAATAAAAGATTTTATAGAAAAAGCTAAAGAAATAGCTTCTAAAAATAAGTATATTCATTTTGAAGATGAAAATGCTACAAAATATTTAAATTGATTAAAAAATTTAAATCCATCAAATATTTTAAAACAATGAAAAATAATAGCTTCTAAACCATTATTTACAGCATATAAAAAAGAAGGTAATAAATACTATTTAATTCCTTCTAAATATGGTTGTGATACAGCTAAAATATTATCTAATACATTTGATCCATTTAATGGAAATACTTGTACAGATTCTCAATATCAAGATTTATTAGAGGATATATCAGATTCTAAAGTAGAATTTTATATAGATTTTTCAGTAAATAATACTGTAATTGGTTTTGAAGCAGATTGAGTTGATAATATGGAAGAATTTACTTGAGATGTAAGTTTTTCAGATAAATATATTGAAGAAATTAATTTTATAATTAAACCTAATCAAGAAAAATATCCTTTAGAATGATTTAGTTTAAATTATAAAAAAAATAATTTTCTAAATTCAACTTTATATGCTGATAAATGAGAAGCAACTCTAATATTAAAATCTAAATTAGATATATATAATAATTTTTCTTTTATAGATTTTGATTTCAATATAGAAGAATTTACAGGAGAATTAAAATTAAATAATAAAGTTATTACAGGTAAATATAATATTGATAATTATTCTTCAAAAGTTGTTTGATTAATTTCAGGTAAAACAGATAGATATAATAAAATATCTCAATTAAAAATTGAAAATCAATATATAAATTCTTCTGAATATAATCCAGAAGAGAATAATACTGTTTTAGAATATGATAATTGAAAATATTCTCTAGATAATAAATATAAATGAGAATTTGCAGAAAGTGATATAAATATATATTTTATTTTATCAAAATCAGAATTAACTGAATTTGAATCTGATATTAATTTTAAATTAATAAGTTCTGAAGCAGATTTAGTAGAATTTGAATTTGATTCTAATATTAGTTTAAAAAATAAAAATATTTCTTGAAAAACAGTTATTTATCAAGAAGAAAAAGAATTTTTAGAAATTATAAATACTTGAAAATTAGAAACTAATAAATTAGAATTAAATAATAAAATTAATTTTCATTATGCTTTATCTAAATATATTGTTCCAGTATATTGAAATGAAGATGAAAAAGAAGAGAAATCAGAAGCTAATTTTAATATTAAAACTGATACAACTTCAAATAATAATAATATAAATATTTATTTTGATTATATTGAAGAAGATAAAAAAATGCTAGAAATTGAATTAGATAATAAATCTAAAAAGACTTATAAAGATATAGAAATACTAGCACCCTTTCCTAATAATACTATTGAATTAGAAGATGTTATTAGTAATCCAGAATTATATTAATTTTAATAATTATATTAATTTTAATAAAAAAATGTAGAGACAAGGCAATGCCTTGTCTCTACATTTTTTATTTTGTTTTCATTGTCCAAACTCAATCCCAATTTTTTTCAGGTGGATTTTTTATAAAAATTTCACATCTAGAAATATATGTTTTACTTGGATTATCTCATAATATAGATAGTTCTTCAAATATATTTAATGCGACTTTAAAGTCTCTATTTAAATATAATTTTATAGCTTTTTCAAATTTACTTACTATGGATTTTTGTAAATCATTAATTTCTCATTTTATTGAAATAAGTTCATAGATTTTTACAGGAATATTTTTTCATTTTACCTTTATTTGATCAAGATATCTAAAATCAAATTTTTCTTTTTGCTCTAAATAAACTACTTCAGAAACACATAAATAAGTTCAATATTTTTTATTTACTTCCTCTAATCTTGAAGCTAGATTTACAGAATCTCACAAAGCAGTAAAATCCATTTTTCTTCAAGCTGCTCAAATATTACCTACAATTGCATTTCAAGTGTGTAATCACATTCTTATTTTTAACTCTTCTCAAAACCTTTTTTTCCACTCTATATTTAATTTTTTTAAACTATCTTTTTGTTTTAATGCAGAGAGGCAATTATCATAAGTTGAGCTCTTTTCATATCAAAAGACTCACCATAGAGCCATTATAGCATCTCACTCATATTTATCTATAAAACCTCTTTCATCCATAATTATATTACTCATAGCTCATAAATATTCTCTCAAAAATATTACAAGCTCTTCAGGATTCATTTTTTCTGAAATACTTGTAAAACCTTCAATATCAGAAAAGAAAATAGATATTCTTTTTCTTTCTCAATCTAATTTAATTTTTCATTCTCAAGATAAAATTTCTTCAGCAATATCTTTTGAAACATATTGACTAAGAGCTTTATTTAGAAGAGTTTTATTTTTGTCTTCCATAAAAGATTTTAATATATTTGAAACAGTTAGAGTAATTATTAAAGCAAATATAAATTGAACAGGGAAATTTAATACAAGCCTTAATCATAATAAAATAATAAAAATTATAATTATAAATATAGAAATAATAGAAATATTACTTATTAATAAATTTTTTCATTTTTGAGATAAGTTAAAATAAACAGATAATATTATTAAGAAAAATATTAGTAAATATTCTACATTTTTATAAAAATATATTTTATATTGTTTTGTTATAATTGTATTTATTATATTAGCATGAGTATAAACTCAAAATTTTTGCCCTTCAGGTGATATAAAAATATCTTTTAAGCCTTTAGCAGTATATCAAATAATAATTATTTTATCTTCAAAATATTTTTTTGGAAATTGTTTATAAAAATTTTTATCACTTAATTTATAAAATGAAAACTTTTTAAAATTAAGTGGATTTTTTTCAGCTCTAAAATTAATATTTATTTCTTTTCAATTTTTAGCTGGAATTTTTATATCATTATTAATATAAAAAGAATTTTTATCTTCTTTAAAATAATTTGTAAAATCTTTTGAATATATATTTGATAAATATCATCTTAAAACTTGAATTCAAAAATGAAAAATTTTTCAATTATCATAATCTCAATAAGCATTTAGTGAATAAACTTTTTTATTATCTTTATTATATATAGGTTGAAAATAACCATAATTAAATACTGCTTTTTCAAATAAATAATATGGTTTTTGAAAACTATCTTTATTATTTTTATTAATTATTCATCATCAAATAATAACATTTCAAGCTTTTTTTAAAGTTTCTGCAAACTTCTCATCTACTTTATCAGTACTTTTATCTGCAAAAATTATATCCATTCATATTACAGGAGCTCATGCTTTAGTTAAATTTTCAATTATAGGTATATATTCAGTTCTTGAAAAAGGAAAATTTCATATTTTTTCAATACTTTCATCATCTATCTCTACTATAATAATTTTATCAGAAATTTTTACATTTTCACCTATATAATTAGAATATAGCTTATCTGATAAACTTTTATCTATATTAATTAAATATATAGAAAAAAGATAAATTATTCAAAATACAATAATTGATATAAAAAATGTTAGGAAAATGTTATTTTTAAGTAGTTTATTTAGCATTTTTTAAATTAGTAAATATTGTTATTTCAACAACCCCGGGGATTAGTTCAAGAAAATTAGACATATTCCCCGGGGTTAATTTAATTTCATCTATTTTATTTTTATTTTATTTTTTAAATAAATTATTTAGTACATCATCTCTGATTTTTTCAGCTTTATTTATAGTTTCATCTATATTAAATTTTCATAAAATATTTTGAAAATCATTATATTTCTCTCATAAAATATTTTCTAAATTTTCAGTATTTTTTCATATTATTTTTTCTAAATCCTTTATAGAATCAAGATTTAGATTTTCAGTATTTATTGCATCTTTTAAATCAAATATACTATATTTAATTAAATTTTTTTTATTTTCATCAGATGCTTTAGATATAAGTGATTTTTTGATTTTATTTTTAATTTCAAATAATTCAGAGTCATCAGCTCAAACAAAGTTTAACTTTTGATATTGTGATAATAATTCATTATAAGTTGTGTTTTCTTCTAATATTTCATCAATATTATCTAAATTAATTTGTTTAAAAATGTTATTTTTCAAATTATTTAAAAATTCTTTATCAAAATCAGAATTAATTTTTTTCCAAGTTTTATCTTGTATCTCAGAAATAAATTTTTGTATTTCTATAAAAGAAAAAGTAGATATTGAAAAAGCTTGATTTTGAGATATTATTTTTTTCTCTTCTCATTTTTGCACACTTACTTCATGATTAGCAACATAAACATAATCTTTTTCTAGATTTACATCAAAAATTGTTCATCTTACAGCAGCTTCTATATCTTGAAAATTCTGTTTAAAATAAGAATTTTCTCATAAAAAACTAACTACATTTGACCAGGTTTTTCAGTTTATTAACTTAAACTGTAAATTAATTTTTGATAAATCTTTTTCTACATTTAATTCTTGTATTTCAACTTTTGAATTTTCTCATAATCTAGTTAAACTTCAATCTCACCATTCAATTACACAAGCAGAATCTTTTTTAGTTATTATTATATCTTTTATTTTTAGCTTTATTCTCTCTTCTTTATTAAGTGAAGAATTATTTATTATAGTTTCTCATTTTATTAAAACTATATAAGTATTTGTATCTTTGTTAGCTAGCTCAGCAGCTTTGTATCACTGATAAAATAGTATTGAAATTATTATAAATATTATTATTAAAATAAATTTATTTTTTAGTTTCTCTTTTAAGAATTTTTTCATATAATGTTATTATTAAATATATACACATATATTAACATATATTAGAAAAAATATCAAGAATATGCAAAAAAGACAATACATTTTTTTAGGATTAATGATTATACTCTTTTATTTGAGTCTTAAAATCATACATTTTGAATATAAAAAATATACTATTTCAGGTTATATAAAGCAACAAGAGTATATTATAAATGATGTAGCAAATTATTTGGAAAAATCAAATGATACCTTAAAATATATTAATACTCCTGCATTTAAAAATAAAATATTAAAATGAGAAAATTGAAAAAAAATGAAGTGAGAAGAAGTAATTATTTTAACCTCTGAAACAATTTATAATAAATTTTCTTGAAGAAATATTATAGAAAATACTATAATAAAAGAAAATAAAGTTAAAGTAAATATGACATCTTGAATGACCAATTTTGAAAAATGGATTTATTTTTTATTAAATAAAGATATAAGGTAGAAAAATAAAAAATAAAAATCAGTAAAAAAAAGCTAGCAATTTTGCTAGCTTTTTTCTTTATTTCATCAAATAAGTAGAGTTTATATCAAATAATAATTCTGCTATTTTTTTATTTCAGATTTTAGTTTTTAATTCTAAAATTATATTTTTTCAATTATCTTTATAAGTTATAATATAATCAGTAGAATATTTTATTCTTCAATTTGGAAATGTTGTAAAAATAGGTTTTTTTAAATTATCATTCTTTTTATAAATAACATTGACTCAAGCAGAATAATTAGCTCAATTTGGAATATTATATGATTTATATTCTAAATTACTTAATTTAATATATAGTCAATTTTCTTCAATACTATCAAAATTCTCTAATTTAGTAACTTCAATATTTTTTTCAAGTTTTAGAAATTGAGAATATATTTTATTTCAAGTAGTATCTTTTATTACTATTTTAGGAAATAAAGATATATCTTGTTCTATAATTATATTAAAATTATTATTTTTTATACTTATTATTCAAGTATTTTCATTTATTTCTGCTATTATTTGTTCATTATATTTTATATATAATCAATCTTTATTATCTCATTTAGCATCAAATGTAAATAATCATTCATCTACTGTATAGGTTTTTATTTTACTATCTTTAGTTTCTAATCTTTTTATTACTCAAGATCTAATTCTATAAATATTAATTGGTTCTTCTATTAGTTTTTCATCAATTTTTCAGCTTATTTTATTTCACTCATTTTGTAATATTTCTGGTTTTGGTGAATAAACTTCAAAATCAATTGGATTAATAGATTTATTTCAATTATTATCTTCTAAAATTATTTCAATTGTTTCTTTAAATAATTTATTAAATTTTCAAAAATCAATAGATATATTACTAATAGACTTATTTATTGTATAATTATCTGGAAGAATATTAGAATCTTCTTTTAATTTAATTTCAATATTTTTAATTCAATTAATTCATGAATTTTCATAAATATATTGTTTTAAATTTACGATTTTTTCTTGATAAACAGGAATTCTAATCTCTCATAATCATTCTATTTCAGGAGAAAGTTTATCAGAAGCTAATTGTGGAGAAAATAATTTTTGAGATGAAGAAGTTCATCTTATATCATCTTTTATAGCATATATTTTTCAATAATAATAATCATTTATAGTAGGAATTCTAATTAAATAATCATTGCTTATTACTCATAAATTATAGTAAGAATATGAAGTAATGTCTGTAAAATCAAGAGTTTTTTTATATCAAGAAGAATATTTTATTTCTATATTAGCTAAATCAGGATTTAATCTATTTTTTAAATCTGGAATAATAGAAAATTCTGAATCATTGAATATTGGTAATCAAATATATTTTTTTATATCATCTCAAACTAAATTAATTTTTTTATTTCATTTAGAATAAATATTTCAATTTATAGCAATAATAGTTATTTTTTCTTTAAATCTAATAGAACTATTTTTTGGAATAATTTTTTCTAAAATCTTTTCTTCATCTTTTCAAATATAAAATTTTATTTTTGCAGAACTATTAGCTGTATATATAGGAGTAGTTGCTGAAATATTAATATTATTATTATTAGATAAACTATCTCAAATATTTTGTATTTCATAAGTATCTAATCTAACAGCAGGAATATCTCAAATATGATTTATATAAGCAGAATGTTCTTTTATTAAATCATTTTCAAAACTTCAATTATTATTTTCTATAAAAGCATCTATATAATTTTTATTAATTCAATCTATTTTTTCCTTATTTAAGAATTTATCAACTATTGTATAGTATTCAACTGAAAAGTGATTAATAGATTTATCTGTAGGAGAAGCAAAAATTAAATTTAAGAATCAACTATCAGAATTTATCTCTTTAAATCAATTTATAGCTTCTATAAAATCTTCTCAATTAAAATATTTATTATTATTTATATTTAATATTATGGGAGTTTCAACTTGTGAATTTTTATTTTCTTGAATATTAAAATTTTCTTTTAAATAAAGTTCTCAATTTACCATATATAGTAAATCTTGATCTCAGTCTTGATCAAAATCAATAGAATTATATGTTTCTTTTCAGTTTAATTCATCCATATAATTGAATAATCTATAACTTTTATTTTTTTCTACAACATATAGTCATTTATAATTATAACCATATCAAGAGTTATTTCATTGGCTACAAGAGTTTTGTGAGCTATTTATAGTAGTATTAGTTGCAGTTAATAATTTATTATTAATCTTTTTATTTACAATATTTTTATTAAAAGTATTTAATCATCAATTTACTCTAGTTAATAATTTTGTTCATTCTTTTTTTATTTCTTCTACTTGATAATCCTCTTTTCAAGAAATGAGATTTTTGGCAGATTGAATAAATTTATCATTATACTTTCTCAGAGATTTATTATATTCTACAAAATCATTATTCTTTTTAGTTTCTGCGGAGACTTTTAAGAATAATTTATTATCTTTATTTAAAGAATTTTTTAAATCTTTTTTAAGTTTATAATTTTTTCTTAATTCATTTTCTAGAATATTAAATACATTTTCAAATTTTTCTTTATTATTTTTTTCTAGCTCTGCAATTAATTTATTTTCTTTATTAAAATTATAATTATTAACTTCTTTCCATAATTTTTTAATTTTATTAGTTCTAGAATCTTCCATAAAAATATCACTAGATAATGATTTATTTACAGAGTGTAAAAACTCTTTAGAATTAACATTTTTATCTTTATTATTTTCAAT
>JAUZRO010000200.1 GCA_030950465.1 Candidatus Altimarinota bacterium
AATGTTATGTTTTCTTCATCTAATAATTTATCTCATTGTATAATATCATAAGAAACCTTATTTTCATTTAATAATTTTGTTTCATTTAATATTCCAGATTGTAATATTCAATTTAATACTTGTAAATTACTTTTTGTAGATATATAATCTAATTCAGTATCTTCTCATGAAAGAATATTATAATTACTTTCTCATGAATTTTTTTCTATATAATCTTTATCATTTACTTTATTTTTGATATATCAACCTCAAATATAAACATCATTTTCAGAAAAAGTAGGTAAAGTTTTTACAGTAAGTTCTCAGATTCATTTTTCAACATTAACTGAAGCATCATCAAATAAAGTATAATTATCAGCATCTTTAGTTATTTTGATATTGGCATTGAAAGATGAATATAAATCAACTTCGTCTGTTATAATTTCTAAATAAAATATATATGAAATATTTTCTCAAACATTTAATTCCATTTCATCATTTTGAAAATGGTAAATTCTTTTTCAAAAATCTTTATCTTTTACTAATTTTAAATTTAAACTACTTGAAGAATTAGATAAAATTTCTGTTAATATCTTTTGGTTAGCTAAATTTGTTTTATCTATATATCTTTTTTCTATATCTAATAATTCAAATCAATTTGGTATAGAAAAAGTTAAAGTATTAGGATTTACATTTATAACTTTATTAGAAGTATTAACTAATTTAACTTCTAATCAAATTTCTCAGTCACTACTACTTCAATCCATAACTCAATCTACTGGTCATCATTTAGTTATTATTCTACTTTGAAATAAGGCTAATTTAGGATTTAATTCTGTTATTTTTTCAGTAGCTTGTAACTTAAATTCTGAATCAAAAGGCATTTTGTAATACAAAAAGTTTTTAGCACCTTTTTTATTGACATTGGATAATATATTTCAGAAAAAGTCATGTAATATTTCAATATTATTATCTTCAACTCAATTATAATCTTTATTATCATCTTTAAAAGCTGTATTTTTATTTAAAGGATCTGATATATAATCATTTATTGGAAATAATTTTTCATTATTTGTTTGTTTTTCAAATTCTGTATTTGTCATAAAGATTGAATTTAAATTTCAAATAAAAGCATTTTCAAATATTTTAGTTATTTCATTTTCTGTCAAAGTATTTCTTGCAGTAAATAATAAATCT
>JAUZRO010000201.1 GCA_030950465.1 Candidatus Altimarinota bacterium
ATGTCTTAATATAGTAACTTCTTTTATTGGGGCATCTAAATCTAGTATACTGTTTAAAAAATGAATCAATATTTCTTTATGATTTTCATCTGCAAATATTTTTTTGAATGCAACATCATTTTTGGGGTCCAGGTATCTCATTTATATATATATTATAATCTATAATTACTTTTTTATTATTATTATTTCTTGAGTTGGAAAAGCCATTGATATTTTGGCTTTTTCAAATTCACTTTTTATCTCTAAATTAATTACTTCTTTTTGTTTTATATAAGAATAATAATCATCATTTATAATTGAAAAATATGTTCATCTTATGTTTAATGAAAAATCTCAGAAACTGTCAAAATTAACTCTATAACTTGCAATTTCTTCTAATGTAACATGTTTTTCTAAAATATTTTCTATTATTTCAACTGCTTTTTTTATTTTTAAAAGAGTTGTTGAATATTCTATTCAAATACTAAATTCTGTTCTTCTTGTTTCCCTTTTTGTAAGATTTTCTATATTATTTGAAATTAGTTTTTCATTTGGAATTAATACAAAATATCATTCTTTATCTACCATTGTAAGGTGTGAAATTCACATTTCTTTAATTGTTCAAACTTGTCCATCTATTCTAACATAATCTCATATTTTAAATGGTTTTGTAAGAAGTACTGTGATTGCACCAAAGACATTACTAAGTGTCTTCTGAGCAGCAAGAGCAACTGCTAAACCTCAAATTCAAGCTCATGTAATCAAAGCTGTAACATTATAACCTAAATTAGATAATATTGTTATTATTCAAATAATCCAAGTTGCTACAATTATTATTTTTTTAATAAAAGATAATAAACTTTTATTTAATGATTTAAATTTAGTCCTTTTTATTAAAACACTTTCAAAAGTGACATTTATAAAGGTTGTAATATAATATATAAAAATTATCAAAAATGTAATGTAGAAAAATTTATTTATATATAATTGATAATTATCTGGAATAGTTAAAAAACTAAAAAAAACATAAAATCCTATAAAATATTTATTAGTTTTTACAAATCTATTTAAATAATCAACAAAAACATTATCTATATCATTATTAGTTTTTTCAGCAACCTTATTAAATATTATATTTGAAATTCTATTTAAAATTCAAATAAGTCATAATATTAAGAAAAAAGCCATTATAGCATTAGAATATTCTAAAATAATTTCTCAGTATGGAATATTACTTTTTATATAATCAAATAATTCTATATATTTTGGTGAAAAATAATACCAAAAATAAATTATTCCTAATAATAAAAATATATAATTTTTAATAATTAATAAAAATTTTAATATTTTATTTTCTTTTTTTATTTCTTCTGTCATTTCTTTTATTTCTTCTGTCATTTCTTTTATTTTATTTTAAAAAATATTTTACTAAAAAGATTATATGAAATTAATTAATAAAATCAAAAAATAGTAGAAAGAATTTTATATTTTTTATAAAAAAATAGGGCTCTTCCTTAAATCAATTAGGTAGAATATCTATTTTACACTCACTTCAAAATCTCAAATACTTAAATAAATCATAGTCTTAAAATTCTCAAAATTTCTAAATCATCTAGCTCTTCTTTTAATAGTTT
>JAUZRO010000202.1 GCA_030950465.1 Candidatus Altimarinota bacterium
TGATCTTGAAAAATAAAGTGAAAATCTAAAAAAAATCTAAAAAATATATTAAAAAGTTCAATCTGCTTAAACCATGCTTCTTTTGATAAAATAGGTATAAAGTAGTATATTTTTATGAAAAGTTTTGAGAAGGTGAGATAATTTTGGAGATTTTATTTTTGCACCATATTGTTATTATATTAGAAAATATTGATGTAATAAAGATAACTTAGATTTTTCTTTATTTGCTCAAGAAAAATTTACTGCATATGCTTCAGCTGAGGATTCTATTAGATATTTTCTAAATAAGTTTGAAGATGAAACTTTTGAAAAAATGATAGAGTGGAGTAGTTCTAAAAATTATTTTTTAAGAAGGCTATCAAGTGAGTGAACTAGAGCAAAGCTTCCTTGGTGTCAGAAAATAAATCTTGATTATAAAAAAACAATACAAATTTTAGATAATTTATATTTTGATAAATCAAGGTTTGTAACTAGAAGTGTTGCAAATCATTTGAATGATATAAGTAAAATTGATTCTGATTTAGTGATTGATGTTTTGGAGAAATGGAGAATATCAGTAGAGACAAGGCAATGCCTTGTCTCTACTGATATTGACCTAGATTATATTATCTCTCACTGAACAAGAACTTTAGTTAAAGTCTGAAATAAAAGAACCTTAGAATTTTTATGATATTCAAGTAATCCACAAATAGAACTTAAAAATTTTATTATAACAAATAGGGAAGTAAAGATATGAGAAAAATTAGAGTTTGATTTTGATATATTCTTAGAAAAATCTGAAAGTCTAATTATAGATTATAAGGTTTATTTTGTTTGAAAAAATTGAAAATTATTACCAAGAGTGTTTAAATTAAAAAAAATAGGGTGAACACAAGGTTTACTCCTACAAATTAGTAAAACTCATAAATTAAAATTAATGTCTACAAAAGCGTTATATACTTGAACTCATTTTGTTGAAATAATAATTAATTGAAACAGTTTTTGAAAAAAAGAATTTGAATTAATAATATAAATATATTATCCAAAAATTTCTTTAAATCCTACTTCTGGTTCTCTAAAAATTTCAAGTTTTTTTTCATTTATATACCATACTTTATTTGAAATTGTTTCAAGTAAATCTCTATCATGTGAAACAATAAGAGTTGTTCATTCAAATGTTTTTAACATCTTTTTTATTACTTCTTTTGAATGTAAATCTAGATGATTTGTTGGTTCATCCATAACTATGATACCTGGCTTAACTAAAAGCATCTTAGTTAAAGCAACTTTTGCTCTTTCTCAACCAGAAAGTGATTTTATTTGTTGATTAACTTTTTCTCAAATGATTAATAATCAACCTAAAATTGTTCTAATTTCTTTTTCAGATTCATAATCTTTTCATAATTCTTCTATTATACTTAAATCTAAATTTAGATTTTCTAAAACTTGAGAATATGATCAAATAATTAAAGTTTCATTAATTTCAGCCTTTCATTTTAAAGGTTTTAATTCTCATAAAATTGTTTTTAGAAGTGTTGATTTTCAAGATCAATTTTTTCAAATTATTCATATTTTTTCATTTTTATGAATTTCAATATCTTCAGGAAGAGTTGCAATAACTTCATCATATCAAACCTCAATATTTTTTAATTTCATTATTATTTCAGGAAGTCTTTTGTTATTTTTTAAACTTATAAAATTTACAGTTTTTTCATCAACTGGTTTTTCTAAAATTTCTATTTTATTTAATGCTTTAATTCTAGATTGAACACTTGATGCTTTTGCTGAGTTTGCTCTAAATCTGTTTATATAAGTATTAGTTTCATCTAATTCTTTTTGTTGAACATTAAAATCTTTTAATTCTTTTTCATATCTAAGACTTTTTTCTTCTAAATATTGTTCATAATTTCAAGGATAATTATGAATTATTTTATGTGAAATTTCACATATTTTATTAGAAGTATTATTAATAAATCTAATATCATGTGAAATTGATAAAATTGCTTTTTGCCAAGTTTTACAAAAATGTTCAAGAAAAATTATTCATTCGATATCTAAATGATTTGTTGGTTCATCTAAAATTAGTAAATCAACTTCCATAATTAAAAATTTTGCAATTTGAACTTTAGTT
>JAUZRO010000203.1 GCA_030950465.1 Candidatus Altimarinota bacterium
TCTATTATTCAAACTATTAAAAGAAGAGCTAGATGATTTAGAAATTTTGAGAATTTTAAGACTATGATTTATTTAAGTATTTGAGATTTTGAAGTGAGTGTAAAATAGATATTCTACCTAATTGATTTAAGGAAGAGCCTCTTTATTTAATATGTTAGAAGATTTTTTACTTTTTGTTTTTATTACCTTTTTATCAACTATTATTTTTTATATTATTTGAAAAAAATTTGTAAATAAAAATTTAAGACCTGTTGAAAAAAATTTATTAGAAATGGAAGAATTTATACAAAATGCAGGTCATGAACTAAAAACTCCTATTTCAATAATTCATTCAAATTTACAATTAATAAAAGCAGAAAAAAAATATGATAAAAATTTAATAATAGAAAATATAGAAGAATTAGAAAAATTTAATAATTTAATAGATTGATTAACAGAACTATCTTGAATTAATTTAAATATAAAAAAAATAAAAATTAATTTAAAAAAAGAAATACCAGAAATTATAGCTGAAAATATTAAATCTATAAAAAATAAAAAAATAAAAATAAAATATATTTTTAAAAATAATATAAAAATTATTGCTTCAAAAGAACATTTTAAAATATTATTTTCAAATTTATTAAATAATGCTATTAAATATAATAAAATTTGATGAGAAATAAAAATTACAATAAATAAAAATAAATTAATAATAAAAGATACTTGAATATGAGTTACACAAATAAATTTAGAGAAGATATTTGATAGATTTTATAGGGAAAATAATTCACAAACTTGAGATTGATTTGGTATTTGATTATCTTTAGTTTCAAAAATATGTGAAATAAATAAATGGAAAATATCTGTAAATAGCCAAAAATGAGAATGAACTAGTTTTGAAATAAAGTTTTAATTTATTTTCTTACCTCACTCTTACTTAAAAAAAGTATACTATCTTTAGTTATTTAGAATAATACATTTTAAATAATATATTTTAAAAAATAATATATATAATATGAAAAATATTAAAAAAATAAGGCTCTTCCTTAAATCAATTAGGTAGAATATCTATTTTACACTCACTTCAAAATCTCAAATACTTAAATAAATCATAGTCTTAAAATTCTCAAAATTTCTAAATCATCTAGCTCTTCTTTTAATAGTTTGAAT
>JAUZRO010000204.1 GCA_030950465.1 Candidatus Altimarinota bacterium
TCTTTTGACAAAAGTAGAAACAAAAAAATAGAATGCAGAAGCTTACAAGATAAGGAGAAGAAAAATAAATACTTGTAAGATGAAACAAAAACAAAAAAAAGTGCCTCAAAATTAAGGCTAAAATTTATTGAGACAAAAAAACTTGATAAGAAGAAAAATAAAAATAAAATGTCTTAGGAGACAAAAATGAAGAAAATACTTTTAGCTACAATGATTATTCTAGGTTTAACAGGAATTGCAAGTGCATCACCTGTAGAAAAATTAGGAATTGATAATTGTGGTGATTCATATGCAACTATCAGGTTTAATGTAACAAGCTCAGGATGGTATTATGTAATATCTTCTTCTGATTCACAACTAAATGGCTGGCATTTTGCTGTACCATTTATAAGAACAGTTTTGCCTAATGCAAATACAAATGGGAGTTCTTCTGTAGTAGTTGTTGATAATGCTACTGGTACTATAGTAACTGGGTATTGTGAAAGTTAATATTAGCTGATTTTTGTATATATAGTCTTTCCTTATTTATAAGGAAAGACACTTTTTAATACTAAAAATAAAAATTATGAAAAATAAATCAATTACAAAAAAAATAATTACTATAATTATAATATTTATTATTTTAGGTGTTATATTGTTTTTTTGATTTATTTTTAAATGAAAAACATTTAATGAAGGAATATTCTCTTTAAATTTATGATATATAAATTGGAAATCTTCAAAAAAGGACGATTTAGTTTTATGTCCTAAATTAAATAATAATGATATTAAAGAATTAAATAATTCTTTTTCAGTAGTATGATTATCAGGTTGATTAGATTATTGGTGTAATATGCAAATTATTAAAATTCTAAATAATAAAAATATTATTTCTAGTTTACCAAAAGAAATGTGAAAATTAAATAATTTGCAAGAATTAATTATTTCTCATACAAAAATTAATTGAAATATACCAAAAGAAATTTGAAATTTAAGTAAATTAAAATATTTACAATTATGGGATAATAATTTAACTTGAGAAATACCAAAAGAAATTTGAAATTTATCAGAGTTAATACAACTTATAGTTTGGAAAAACAATCTAACAGGAAAAATTCCTTCGGAAATAATAAAACTTAAAAGCTTAAAAATATTAGAAATTTATTGAAATAAATTATGATGAAAATTACCAGAAGAAATATGAAAATTAGATAATTTAATTGTATTAAAAATTGTTAATAATAATATAGAATGAAGAATTCCAAAAGAAATATGAAATTTAAATAATTTATCAGTATTAGATTTACATTGAAATAAACTATCTTGAAAAATTCCAGAAGAAATGCAGAAATTAGATAAATTAATAAATTTATTTTTATATGATAATGATTTTATTAATAAAAATATAAGAGGTAATTTAATGAAAAATAACAGTTTGGAAAATATATTAAAATAATTAGATATCAAGAAAAAACAGATTTAATTTATATTAAATCTGTTTTTTTAAAATTAATACTCATAGCATTACTTATTTTATATATAACTTGATTAATTGAGGAAATAGCTTCGTGAATTTTTGCTATTTGAGAAACTTTGAAACTACCTGATTTTTCTTTTCCATAATAAACTTGTAGGAAAATCAAAAATTATGCTAAAATTTTATGAAGATTTTGTAAAGCTGAACAAATTTGCAAAGCCTTATGTTTTAAATTTAATTTAACAGTTCAAAAAGAACCTATAATTCTATTTCTTAGCTTATTT
>JAUZRO010000205.1 GCA_030950465.1 Candidatus Altimarinota bacterium
TTTAACTTCTTTTATGTACCAAGGTTCTTTTAATCATAGTGCCTGTAAAAATAGTTCTTTTTCCATTTGATTTTTATTATATTTTAATATATTATATACAAAAATTAAGTTCTACCTAATTGATTTAAGGAAGAGCCATTATTTATGTAATTGATGACAAACTGGTTCTAGAAATAAATGAGCAACATTATTTTGAAATACTTTATGAGATAGTTATACTTGTAGAGCACCAATTTGAACTATTAGTTATACAATAATGACAACTGAAAATTTATCTTGTATTGATATAGACGATGAAACTATGAAAGCTGAATGACTATTAAATACTTTTGGTAATAGTGAAAAAGTGTCACAGTTGAAAAACTTAAATATAGAGAAGGATGCTTTATCAATAGTTTATGAAAACAGAAACTCAGGTTTTAATGAAGCTACTAGATGATATAGTGAAGAAGAAAAAATATTATATAGAAATTCTTTAAATAGACAAATTAAAACATTTTCATCTAATATTAAGGAAATGGAAACAGAAATGATGATGTTCAATTATAAAAGATTTGATAATATTGGAGCTAAATCAGTAGGTCGTTTAGCAACTACTGAATGAGAACCTAAAAAATTATGTACAACAGCAGGTTTATTTTGAAAATCAGTTAATGATGAAACAATTGAGGAAAAAATAACAAAAATTGCATGGCGAATAAAATTTAATAAAGCTTTTACTAGAAGAAATATAGATAATTATCTTAGATATATGCCTACTAAAGATGCTTGTGGGTGAAGTTTTACTATGAATAGAAAAACAACTTGAATAATTATTGATTCAATGGAAATAGAAGCTTCTTGTAATAATAAAGATCAAGTTTTACATGAAGAAGATGTTATAAAAGAATGTAGGGAATTTTGATGAAATGGCTTATTCGCTTGGGTAGCTAATATAGTAGTAAATGAAAAAAAAGAAATAGATTCAGAAGAAGAAGAAAAAGAATATCAAGCATCTATAAAAAAATGGGAAAAAGATATAAAAAAGTGTGTTAATAATAATTGAAAAGAAGCAAGTTCTATAAAAAAATGTTATATTTCAATTCCTCATCCAAATGGACAAGAAGTATATAACTATAAAGCAATTTGTTCTGTTGAATATGGTGTTTTTGAATGAAGTTTAGTTGAATCAAAAGATTTTGAGATTTTTAAACAAAAACCTCATGCTAGAGCAAATTTAAATTGAAATGTAACAATAACTTTATGAGAATCTATAATGTTAGATTCATCTAAAAGTTTTGATAATGATGGTGAAATTACTTGGCAAGCATGGACAATAAAAGGAAATAGATTTGTTTTGAGTTATGCAGAAAAATATGAATACACACCTTTTAGTGTAGGGGAGTATAAGTTTACATTAATAGTAAGGGATAATGATGGCTTAGAAGGTTATTATAATTTTACTATTATAGTTATACCTAAAAAAGATGATTGATGATGAGATGATTGATGATGAGATAAGTGAGAAGAATGTTTTACTATAAAACGTTATGCTTTTTGAAAATCTCCTAAAATAGTTGTACCATGATGAACAAATACAGTATATTTATCATCTAAATATAATGAAAAGATTAATTTAGATGCTACTAAATTTTATAAAAAAAAGGAGGGGGAAGATTTAATGTATATTTGGACAGAGGAATGAATAAGATATGTTTTGAGTTATGAGAAAAAACATGAATATAATGCTTATAATTCTGGAACACATAGATTATTATTAACTATAAAAGATAGAAATAAATCAGAAAAAGTTATTTGAACTTATAATTTTACTGTTAAAGCATTAAATGTTCCATTATGTACTCCAAGTGTACCAGAAGATAATGAATGAAAATCATGTGATTTAATAGTATGAAAAGAAAAATATTATGGTTGTAAGAATGTTGTTTTTTGAGATCAAACAAAGGTATGAACTAAATATTGTAGTCCATGGGATGCAATAAATGGATGATGTGAATGACCTGTTCATAATTGAGGGAATTTATCATATAATACATATTATTGTGCTACATATGATGTTGTACAAAAAACTAGAGATATAAAAAAACCTTGAATTATAGAGAATTGAATATGTGTACAAAAAACAGAAGAAGAAGCTCTATTTGATAGTCTAAAATCATGTACTATAAAAATAATGACATGAATAAAAAATAGTTGTAGTGTTATGGAATGTTATTGAAATTGGTGAGTTGGATGAAATTGTTCTAGAATTGCAAATCAAGCAAATGAGGCAGCTGACCTTGGAGATATAAATAAATGTAGAGCTATTAGTTTTCCAATACAAAATGGTTGAGTATGATATTGAAAATGGTTATCTGAAAAACAATATAAAAATATAGATTGAAAAATATATAATTGAAAATGTACATCATTAGTTGAAGTGAAAGAAGATCTAAAAATTTGTTCATGAATTAAACCAGTATGAGATAATGTTATTAAGTGAAAAAGTATTTATCAAGAATGAAGTACATATAAAAGTTGGACATATACAGAAAATGCTAAAACAGATTTAGTTTGTGCTTGGAAATGTCAAGAGTGATATGTAAAGGATTGAAATAAATGTGTAGAAGATAATGAATGAAAATCATGTGATTTAATAGTATGAAAAGAAAAATATTATGGTTGTAAGAATGTTGTTTTTTGAGATCAAACAAAGGTATGAACTAAATATTGTAGTCCATGGGATACAATAAATGGATGATGTGAATGACCTGTTCATAATTGAGGAAATTTATCATATAATACATATTATTGTGCTACATATGATGTTGTACAAAAAACTAGAGATATAAAAAAACCTTGAATTATAGAGAATTGAATATGTGTACAAGGTTCTTAGTACATATATTACCTTCTCAAAATTTTCAGAACTTTCTCCTGTTTTTAGCTATATAAATAAAGAGAAAAATAACAGTTTAAGCAGACACAAAAAAACACCTAAAAATAAGGTGATTTTTTTATGCTTCTGTAATCATTGGAATTATCATTGGTTCTCTATCTAATCTATAAAACATATATTTTTCTAAATCAGTTTTAACTATTTTTAATAATTCTTTTTCTTCTATATCTGGAATATCTTTTATAGTGTTTTCATAAATCATTTTAACTTTTCTTAGAATATCTCTATGAACAGTTCTAACTTCATCAATATAAACTAAACCTCTTGTTTCAAGTCTAATATGACCTAAAATTGCTCTAGTTTTTTTATCAACTCTATAATTTACAACTAACACCCCTGCTTCTTTCATTTTATGTCTAGCAGTAATTACATGAGAATTAGCTGTTCACATACCATTACCATCAATAATAATATCTTGAAGTGGAACTTTTATTTTTGATCTAAAAACTCTTTGTTCTGGTGTAAAATCAATAATATTACCATTTTCTAAAGATAATATATTTTCAGGTTTTATACCTTCTCCCATAGCAGTTTCTGCATGAAGAGTTCTAAAATACATATCACCATATATTGGTGTAAAATATTTTGGTCTAACTAAATTGATTATTTCTTTTTGTTCTTCAACAAAAGCATGTCATCAAGTATGAACATCTAAAGTATCTTTTGTAATAACTTTAGCTCATAGTTTTATTAATTTATTAATAACAGCCACTACTGATCTATCATTTCAAGGAACTACTGATGAAGAAAAAACAATAGTATCTCATTCAATAATTTCAATAGAATTATGTAATCCTCAAGCCATTCTTGTTAAAGCTGAAAATTCTTCTCATTGACTACCTGTTGTAATAATAATTTGTTTATTAACTGGAACACCTTCAGTATTTTTAGGTGTCATTTTTCTCATTGTTTCTTTTTTGCATTTCAAATAACCTAAATCAGTTGCAATAGCAATATTTTCAACCATTGATCTACCTGATAGAAAAATAGTTTTTCAATGTCTTTCTGCTGAATTAATTAATTGTTGAACTCTAGAAATCCAAGAAGAGAAAGTAGCAATAATTAATCTACCTGAATTATGTTCTGATACAACTTTATCAAGAGCTTCTCAAACAACTGATTCACTTACTGTATGTCATTTTCTAATTGAACCTGTTGAATCTGATAAAAGCATAGTTACTCATCTATCACCAAATCTTCTAAATCTTTCAATATCAGCTGGTTCATCTAATTCTGGACTATGGTCTATTTTAAAATCTCATGTATGGAAAAATTTAGCTCCTCCATCTGATTCTATAAATAATCAAGCACTATCTGGAATTGAATGATTTATTGAGAAAAATTCTACTGTAAATCAACCTAATTTAGTTTTATTTTCTTTTTTAGCATCAATTTCAACTAAAGTACATTTATTTATAATTTGAGCTTCATCTAAACCTTTTCTTACTATTCAAAGAGTTAATTTTGTTCAATATAGTGTTGGGAAATCTAAAGCTGGAATAATATGTTTTAAAGCTCCAATATGATCAAGATGAGCATGAGTAATTAAAAAACCTTTAATATTTTTAGTATATCTTTTTAAAAATGATACATCTGGAATAGAATAATCTACTCCAGGAAGAGTTTCATCAGCAAACATTACACCACAATCAGCTAATATTATATCATCTCAATATTGAAACATTCACATATTTTTTGCTCATGTTTCATTATTTCAACCAATTGGAATATATCTAGTATGTTTGTCTCTTAAAGAAGGTAGATAAAATTTAGTTTCTGGAAATTTAGAAATAAATTTTTCTCTATGTTCAAATTTAGCTGTTCTAGTTTTTGTTTCTTTATTATAATATTTATTAGAAGTTTTTCTATCTCATCTAGAGTTATTACTAGAATTATTATTTGAATAAATTGGTTTTTTATTTGTTTTATTTTCTGTTTTTTTATTAGAAATAGAAGTAACAACAATATCAGAAGTTTTTTCTTCTTTTTTAGGTTTCATATTATCAAGTTCATTATCTAATTTATCTAGGAAATCTTGCATTTTTATTTTTTGTTATGAATTATTTTTAAGGCACTATTTAAGTACAAGAAAAAACATTATTATTTATTCTAAATAATAGTAATATTTTTTTCTGAACTGAAATAATATTAAATTGAAGTGTTAAGATATATTTATCTTAAAAAATTTATAAAAATACTATATATAATATTTTAAATATTGCAATAAATTATTCAAAGAAAAATTTATTTTTGTAATATCCCGATAATAATTTTTTATCTTATTGCCTTCTGAAAAATCAGTATTTTGAAATAATTTATTTTTAAATATATAAAAACTAAAGAAATTATATTTCTTTCTTAAAATTTCACTTTTTTTAGATTTCTCTAAAAAATCATTATTATGTAAAATATAATAAGTTAAACTTTCAGCAAAATCCTCATATTTATTAGTCATAGCATAACCTGAAACAAAATCTTTTCCTGTTAAACCTGAATTTAAAATTTTTGTAGAATACCAAGAAATATCATAAAATTTATTAGAAATATCTTTATAATTACCTCTTTCTAAGCTATATATATCTATATAATGAGAAAATTCATGAATAAAAATAGCTATTAATTCATCTTTTTTCATATTTTGAGGAGCAAATAATTTTATTGCTCTATTTTTCATTCTTCATCTTACATCTCCTTCTTCTTCATAAAAAATAATTTCTATTTTTTTCAGTAATCAAAAAATATCTTCATTTTTTAAAATAGTTTCTATATCTTCTTTTTCTTGATTTTGTGTATTTATAAAATTATATGGAACAGAAGAGAATTCTATATTCTTATATTTATTTTTTAATATAATTTTTTTTATTTTCTCTTGTTTAATATTATTTAATTTTTCTTCTTTTATTTTATTCAGTTCTTGCTTTAATTCTTCTTGTTTTAATTCTTCTTTTTTCTTATTTATTAAAATATTTTTTGCCTCATCTAGATATTTGTTTTTTTCTTCACTACTTTTGAAAGTTTCTTCAATATATTGTTCTTCTGAATTATCTATCAAATTAGTAGAAAAATAAAATGTATTAATCAAAAAAATCACTCCTGTAAAAAAAAGTGTTAAAAATAAGAATATAATTATTTTTTGTTTATTTTTCATTAAATACTTCAAACAGAATAAATTAATTTAACAACAACTGAAACTATAAAACCTGCTGAGACTACAGCTAATAATCAAATAATTCACCATTTTATAATATCTTTTGCTTTTTTTACTCACTCTTCTTCACCAGCACTTAATACCATTTTAAATGAACCAAAGACAATAGAAAAAATTGCTCATAAAGCTAAAAATGTAGCTATTTTTGTAATCCATTCCATTATCTTTACCTTAAATCAACCATCAACTTTTAAATCATCTCAAGTTTTAACTAAGTCTGTTTCTCCATCTCATATACAATTTTCTAATGATCACATAACATCTCATCAATTGTAATTACAAGCTGAAAAAGTTATATCAAAACTAAAAAAACTAATTAAAACTAAACTGAGCAAAATAAATATTCTTTTTATCATATTTTTTTCTTAAAAATTAATACCTGAAACAATTTTAACTATTGCAAAAGAAGCAGCAACTATGAATAATCATATTATAATATGAACTAAATGCATAAATGCTTTTTTCATTTCTTCTGGATTTCAATCAGCTTTTACTAATTTCCAACCTATATATATAAAAAGTCATATTGTTATTAAAGCCAATAATCAAAAAATAGAATCTTTAACATAAATAAATATAGTATTTATTAAATCAAATCATCATCCTGCATTAGTATCAACTGGACCTGTAATACTTTTTCAATTTGGAATTATACTATCTTTAAAATCTGCCATTTTTATTTTTTATTAATTATTATAAGCCAACTTGAATTCAAACAATAGTTGTCACAATATAGTAAGAACTAATTGATAAAACCACAGCAGTTAGGGACCACAAAATCCATGATTTTGCTTTTTTTGTTTTTTCTTCATCACCATCAGAAAACATATACATAACTCAAGAAATCATTAAGGCTATTACAGCTAAAACTGCAACATATTTAATCATTTCAGCTATAATATTAGAACCAACTTTTTCTATAATATCAAGTTCATTTGTATCACAACCAGGCAATCATTCACAATTAATTTCAGGTCAATTATTTCCAGCTAAAACTGAAGAAAAAGTAGAAATAAAAGTAAATAAACTAAATAATATTTTTTTCACCCCAAGGGTATTTATTTTACTGCACATTTTTATTTTTTTAATATAAAATATAAGACACTAATTTTACTATCAAACCTGATGAAAGTCAAATAGCAAGTGAGACAACTCACCAAAGAAACATTGATTTTCATTTTGTCAAAATAGATTCTTGACCAGAATGAAATATCATCATTCATCAACCAATAGTCATCATTAGTAATGAGGACACTCAAAACACTACAATAAGGTTTTTAATAATTACAGCTAAAATAGCTTTAGCTGATTCTTTTGTATCTCATCCTCATTCTTTAGCTTTATTTAATATATCTTTGCTTCAAGGAGAAAAGATTGAAGTTTTAATTTCAAATTTTGAACAATTTATTTTATTTCTTGCATCAGTTTCACAAATCTTTGGTTCATCAGTTTTTTTAACATCTTCAACATCTCAATCAGCATAAGAATTTCAAACAAATATTCAAAATATTAATAAAATTAATAATATCTTTTTTATCATATTTTTTTATATAAATAAATAATAAAATTATAGTAAAATCTAATTTTAATTAAGTTCAGTTATAATAAATTCTATTTTTTTCTCCTGACTGGACTTAATTAAAAGTCCAGTACAAAAATTATATTTAGATTTTATTAGTACTGAACTTGAATATTTTATAAGTTTGATTTTTCTATAAATCCAATAATTAAAATAATTTTATCATACTTTTAATAATAATCAATAGAATATTTTAAAAATATTCTTGATTATTATTAATTTTTATTTATTATAAATAAAAATTAATAAATAAAAAACTATTATGGAAAAAATAACAAAATATTTAGTTATATTTTTAGTTGCTATAATCCCTTTACATGCACTATTAATAACAACTTTGAAATGTAAGTTTTGAATGAATACTGATATACTTAGGTTCTGGAAGGAATTTATTTTAATATTTTTATTTTTATTAGCATTCTTTAAAACTTTAACTAGATTTAAGTGGAATTTTTCTAAATTATATAAAAATAATTATATTCTATGAACTACAACTGTTTTTGCTTTAGTTTCATTAGCATTTATTTTTTTACCATTTTGACAACCAAAATTATCAAGCTTTTTAGGATTTAAATATGATGTATTTTTCCTAATAGCATTAGTGATTTGATTATATCTACCAGTTATAAAAAATAATTTTGAAATAATTCTAAAAACTATTTTTTGAATTTCTGGATTAATATTAGCTATTTTTCTTCCTTGGTATTTATTTTGAGATATTTCAGCAGTAACTTCAATTTTTGGTTTTTCAGATAAAGTTTCAACTTATGATGTAAATTCTTGTATCAGCTTTGCTCAAAATGTAAATTGACAAAATAGATTTCAATGAACTTTTTCAGGTCCAATAAGATGGAGTGTATTTCTTACTACTTTTTATTTAATATATTTATGATTTATATTGAATAAGGTAAATTTAAAAAATAAATTATCAACAGAGGGCTTTAGCCTTTTGAATATTTTATTAATTATAATTCCTTCTATTTTTGTAATAACTTCTATATTTTATTCTTATTCAAAAACTACAATTTTAGGTTTATTTTTCTGAATATCATTATTTAGTTATTTAGTCTTTAAAATAAAATATAATAAAAAAATAAGTACTAAATTTTTATTATTTTCTTGAACAATTTTATCAGCTTGATTAGTTTGATTATTAATTATAAAAAAAGATGTTTTCTTGCATTTAGGTTCAGTATTAAATAGATTTGATAATTTAAAAACTAGTGTAGAAATGTTTTTATGGAATCCATTATGATATGGATTATGAATAGCAGGCCCTGCTAGCTGGACAGGTAATTCTATAGAATCTGCTGGAAGTTGGGAGGTTGCTGTTATTTCCACTGAATATACTCATAAATTTTTACCAGAAAATTGGTTTGTGCAAATATTATTAGAGCAATGAATTATTTGATTCTGATTATTTATTTGAGTAATTTCAATTATTTGAATTAAATTATTTACAATAGTAAAAAAGAAAAAAGACTACCTTTCAATATGAATTTTCACATCTTTTATTACTTTAGTATTTATGGCTAATTTCACTCATGCATTTGAAGAATCAGCTACTAGTTATATATTATTTTTAATAATTTGAGCATATATTGCTAAAAATAATTTAATTAAAAGAAAAAAATAATTTAAAATTAAAATTAAATTGTTTTTTTTTTTTTTTTGTTACTTTGATACAATGAGAACTAGAATTAGTTTTTAACAATTAATGAAAAAATTATGAAAAATAAAATAAATAATTCAGTTATAAATATGGTACCGGTCCCGAGTACATAAAAAGAGCTTTCACACTAGTAGAATTAATAGTAGTAATTACAATACTAGCAATTTTAGCTACAGTATGATTTGTATCATTTTCTTGATATTTAGCCTGAACAAGAGATGTAAATAGAATATCACAATTAAAATCAATGTCTGATGCTTTAGAATTATATACAACTAAAAAAGATCTACCAATACCAGATGATAAAGTAGATATAAGAGATTGAGTAGACCCAAAAGATAAACAATATTTCAGTTATTATTTAACAAAAAATAAAAAATATTTTCAATTAATGACTTTTTTAGAAGAAGAAAGTGATGATGTATTAGTATTAAATTCAAATAATAAATTAAATGCTTGAAATTATGAAGATAGGCATCCATACACAAAATGAAAAAAACTGTGAATAATGACAGATGAAGAAAATACACCAATTCAAGAATTACCATTATTAGAACCTAAAAATTGAAGTTGATATTTAGATATATCAGATACTCTAAATGAAGAATACAAATCATTTTTAAAATGAGAAGATTTTTTAAGTTGAACTGGAACAACTTTTGTATGAATAAAAGATGTTAATAAAAATTGATGAAAATTTTGGATTAATCAAAATAACAATTATGTTTATTTTGATCCAAATCTCTCAACACTTCAAATTGCAGATATTTTTTGAGATAATTCTAATATAGCAACATATACTTTTGATTGAAATTCAAATGATTTAAATTGAACTTATGATTGAATAGATTCAAATGTAAGTTATGAATCTTGAAAATTTTGAAATTCACTTTTAACAAGTTGACTTTCATGAAGTAAAGTTGATTTAGGTATTATAGATTCTACAGAATTTGTAATGAGTTATTGGGCATAACTATATAATGAAAAATAATATTAATTAATTTTAATATTATTTTTTTATTTCACAAAAAATTTGCTTTAATATTCTATTTTTTTATAATAAATGTAATATTTTTTAAAATTTCTATTTTATGAAAAAAATAATAGTTTTAGTTTTATTGTCTTTAGTTTTAACTTCTTGTTTTGGTGACTCAAAAGAGGTTATTGATGCTAAAAAGGATTTGTGAATAATAGAAAAAACTGTAGAGGATTTGGAGGAAGATAAGATTGAAAAATTGTCTAATGATTTGAGTGAGGATCCTAGGATTAGTATTACTCAAATTTCTTGAGAGGTATTTTTAAAATTGGGTGATTTAAAATATAGTGATTTTAAAAACTGAGATTCAAAAATTACTGGTGTAACTTTATGACAAGTTGATAAAATAAAAGTTGATTTTTCTAATGAAAATTCTGAATATCCAAATGATTCATTTGTATTAAAAAAATTTGTATCAGGTTGAGATGATTTTTC
>JAUZRO010000206.1 GCA_030950465.1 Candidatus Altimarinota bacterium
ATTATTATATATTTTTATATATTTTGGTAAATTATCTCATCATTTTTTAATTATTACATTTTTTCAAATTGTTAATATATCCTTATATTTATTATATTTTATGTCTTCTTTAAATTCTTGAAATACAACTTTTTCTATTTTTTTATCTACTCAAATTTTTTCAATTTGTATCTCTTCTTTATTTTTTCAACAAGAAATAAATAAGAATGGTATAATTGTTAATGCTAGTATTTTTTTATTAATTTTCATAATTTTATGTTTATTATTATATAATATTGTTTATAATTAAAAGATATCATATAATGAAATTAATTGCAAGAAAAAAAATTTTTAATTTATAAAATTAGATTTTAAAATTAAATTTAATTTATTTTTTGCATTTAAATATATCTTATGTTAAAATATATTTAAATAAAATATAATAATAATAAAATATGAATACAAAAGATTTACTAAATTATATACTTGCTTTTTCTACTGATAATAAGTATCCAGATATACATATTACTTCTGGACATTTACCTATTTATAGAAATCATAACTGAGAAATTGAGAGATTAAAAAATTTTAATCATAAATGAATAGAATTAGAATTTCCTATTTTTACTAAAGAAATAGTAAGAGAAATTATATCAATTCTTATTTGAGAAAAATCTATGATAAAATTTGAATTGAATATGGAAATGGATTCTTCATACCCTTATATTACTTGAGATAGATATAGAATAAATTGTTATAAAGATAATAATGGTTATTCCATTGCTATGAGAATAATTCCTAGTGTTATTCCTAGTATAGATTCTTTATGACTTTGAGATAAAATTAAAGAATTATGTCAAAAATCTAAATGATTAATTTTGGTTACAGGTCCTACAGGTAGTTGAAAATCTACAAATTTAGCTGCAATGATAGATTATATCAATAATACTCAAAAAAAACATATAATTACAATTGAAGATCCTGTTGAATTTAATTTTAAATCAAATAAATCATTAATTAATCAAAGAGAAATTTGAAGTAGTACAAAATCTTTTGCATTAGCAATAAAATCATCTCTTAGAGAAGATCCTGATGTAATTATGGTTTGAGAAATGAGAGATCCAGAAACTATAAAAGCTGCTCTTACTTTAGCTGAAACTGGTCATTTAGTATTATCAACTTTACATACAAATGATTCTGTTCAAACAGTTGATAGAATTGTAGATATTTTTCCAACAGCTCAACAAAAACAAATAAGAATGCAATTAGCTATGAGTCTTATTGGAATAATGTCTCAAAGACTTATTCCTAGAGCTGATAAGGATTGAAGAATAGCTGCAAGAGAAATGTTAATAGCAAATGATGCAGCTAGAAATCTTATTATAACAGGAAAAACTCATCAACTTTATTCTGTTTTAGAAATTGGTCAAAAAGATTGAATGATTTTAATGGATAAATATTTAATAGCGCTGTATAATAAAAAAATTATTTCTAAAGATACTTTGATGAGTTATATTAGAGATAAAGAAAGCACTTTAATGTTAATTAATGAATAAAAATGATTAGTTTAGAAAAAATAAAATTATCTGAATATTTCAAAGAAAAAACTCTTAATAGATGAGAGTTACTTTTTGATGAATGAAAAATTGATGATAATTTATATTTTATAGTATCTGGAAAATTAAGTATTGAAAAATATACTACTATAGAAAAAAAAGATAAAAAACAATTAGCTATCATTAAAGGATGAGATTTTTTATGAGAATGAGCTTTAAGTGAAAGTAATATTAAAGAAGTGAGTGTTTTAGCTTTAGAAGAGACTATTATATTATATATAGATGCAAAAAAAGATTTTCTAAAACTTATGGAAAAAGATCCTCAATTAGCTAAAGATATTTTAGTTCAAATTATTTCTATAACAAATAAAAGAACACTTGATTCTAATAAATATATTGCATCTGTATATGAAATAAATAAAAATATAAATAATATAAAACAAATAAATTATTTAGAAATATTTAAAATACTAAATAAAATTAATTTAATATTAAAATGAGATTATATTCTTTATTTAGAAACAAATCCAATAGATGATAAATATTTATCATTAAAATATGATTCTAGAAAAAACTTAAAAATGCAAGATATTTTAGTTAAAAAATGACATTATAGATTAGAAGAAATATGAATAGAAAAAGATGATAGAATTATTGTAAAAGAAATAAAAATAGCAAATGAACATTTGTGAAATATTATAGTATGAAAAAAAGATAATTTTTCTCAAAATGAAAAAAGAATATTTTTAGCTATGATTAATTCCCTTTCATGAGTTTTAAAACAAAAAAAGATTTTAGAGGAACAAAGAAATATTGAATTTTCTAAAATATAAGCTAAATAAAAAATCAATATATTAAATATTGATTTTTTATT
>JAUZRO010000207.1 GCA_030950465.1 Candidatus Altimarinota bacterium
AATTATGAGATATTTTTGGAAAGTTTTGAGAAGGTGAGAAATATGAAATGACATATTCTGATGCAGATACAGCTAATTCAACTTGAGGTTGAACAGATTGGAATACATTTGCTTATGATTTATCAAAAACACCAGTAAGTATGGCTGGTAAATATCCAATAGCAGATATAACACAACCAGAAGCAATAACTTCTTGTCAAAAAATGTGATGATATCTAATTACAAATAATCAATGGATGACAATAGCAAGAAATATAGAAGAACAAAAATCAAATTATATTTCTGGTTGACCTTGAACTTGAATATTAAAAACTGGAGTAAGTGATTCAGATAATGGTTGTTGAAATACAAGTTATACAAAATCAATATATACTTGATTATCAAGAAATTGGGCAACTAAAACTTGAGGATGATTTTGAAATACTGCTTGTGATAATAAAAGACAATTAAAATTAAGTAATTGAGAAACAATATGGGATTTATCATGAAATGTATGGGAACATGTAAATAAATCTAATACAATAGATTGAACAAATTATAATAATGGAGAAACAGCAGTAAGTTGAAGTTCTGCCTGAACTAATCGGGATGATGATTGAATATATGCAATAACAGATATGGATAAATATGGTTCAAAATATCATTTATGAAAAGCAAATGGTATGTGAAATCTTTATTATGCAAATTGAGTAGCAAACAATATTTTCATTCGTGGGGGTCGTGCTGCTTATGGTACTCATGCTGGGGTCTTTACTTTGATCTTGAGTGGTACTTCCACTAATTATCGTAGGAATATGGGCTTCCGTTGTGTAACCTTTTAATGTTTACTTGTTCACCCCAAGAGTACTTGTTACACTGCGTATTTTTTCTGATTTAGTATTATAAACTAAATTTTAAAATAACTAAAAAAAACAAATCCTAAAAAAATATAGAAAGTCAACTTAACAAGCTGACTTTTTTTTGCTTTGAAGGTGAATATGTGATATTCTTTTACAAATAGATATTTAATAAAATAAAAAGATGAAGAGAAAAATTGTGTCATTAATAAGTGTTTTTGCTTTGTTTATAGGATTAATACCTTTAAATATTCAGGTTACTAATGCTGAATCAATATCATTTAACCAACTTAGAGAAGTTGATAAATGAAGTTTTAATGAGTATTGATATAAAATTACTAAAACTTATACTAATTTAGATGAGATTTTTAAGACTGATTTTATTATTGATTCTACAATTGCTAATCAACTTTTAGTGTTAATTGAAGAAGCTTATAAATATTTACCAGATGATTTAAGTAATGAAGCAAAATATAGAGATGCAAAAGTTGCTTTAAAATTAGGTATAAAATATCCAAATAATGATACTTATTTTGAAAAGATAAGAAAATCTTTAGAGATTTTTATAGAAAAACCAAATATACAAAAATTAAAAGGTTCAATTATATCTACTCCAAATGAAGGAAATGCACCTTTAATTTCAACTCTTAGAGCAGAAATAGAAGATCCATCTTGAACATCTATTTCTAAATGAGCTTATATATGGTGGATGAATATTAATGGTAAAAGAACAATTATCTGAACAAAGCCTTCTATTTCACATACTTTTACAGAGGAATGAACTTTTACAGTTTTCCTTGATGTGAAATCTTCTCATAAAAATTCAAATTGATATAGAGATGTACTACCTTATTCAGGTAGTGTAAAAATAAAAGTTAAAGAAAAAATTGCTTCTGTAATTTTAAGAATTTCTGGTAAAAGTCTTGATTATGATAATGAAATTACATTTTCTCCAGATACTGCTAGTTATTGATTAATTTTTGATGCTACAAGTAGTGTTGCTTCTTCTTGAACAAAATTTATAGAAACTACTTGGGACTTTTGAAATTGAGTTAGAAAATCTTATTCAGGTTGACCTGTAATTGAAAGAGTAATTTATTCAAGAGAATGAAATTATGATGCTATTTTAAAATTAAAAACTAATAATTGAAAAATTATTGAAAAAACTTTCAGAGTATTAATTCATAAACCAATTGCTTCAATAAAAGCTAGTAGCACTGAATGATATATGTGAGATAAATTTACTTTTAGAGCAGTATCTTATTGAGATACACAATATTTAACTTATTCTTGGGAAATCATTGATACTCAAAAAGATAAAAAAATTGCAAATAAAGTAGGTAACATTTTCTTGCATTCATTTAAAAATAAATGACAATATAGCGTTTCTCTTAGAATTAAAGATTGAGCAGGTAATATTGATGTTGATACACAAACTATAAATATCAACTCTAGAGCACCAATTGCTAATTTTTCTACAAAAATTCCTTTTTCAAATAAACCAAATAAAGTATTTTTTGATGGTACTAGTTCTTATGATCCAGATTATAGTGATGATGGTAATTTAAAATATTCTTGGACAATAGATTGACAAAAAGTTTATTTAGATGAATCTAATGAAGATTGATCAAATGGTTTTTATACTTTTTCAACAGTTTGAGATCATTCTGTTATTTTAGAAGTAGAAGATTTAGATGATATTACTTCAACTCTTAGATGATCAGTAAAAGTTAGTTCACTTTTAGATGTAGACTTTTCTATTTATCCTAGAGTTGTTCAAAGAGAAAAAACTGTTAGATTTATAGCTGAATCAGAAGAAGCTGAATTTTATACTTGGGACTTTGGTGATGGAGAAAATAAATCTTGAAAAACATCTAAAATTACTCATACTTATTCAAAAAGTTGAATATTTCCAGTAACATTAACTGTTAGATGAAAAAATAGAACAATAAATAAATATATTAAAAATGTCTATGTTTGAGATTCT
>JAUZRO010000208.1 GCA_030950465.1 Candidatus Altimarinota bacterium
AAAACAAGTTAATATTAATAAAATTTATAATGAATTAAAATCTCAAAATATAAAAATATGAAAAACAACTTTGTATGAATATTATCAATATATTAAAAATATTTTTTATATATTTGAAGTTGAAAATTATTTTTCACAAAAATGATCTAAAGAATGTTTTTTATATAATTTAGGTTTTAATAAGCTTTTATGAAATAAATTAAATTACGGACAATCATTTGAAAATTTAATTTTTATAGAATTAAAAAAGAAATATGATAAAATTTATTACAAAAAAAATTGAAGTGAAATTGATTTTTTCATAGAAGAAAAAAAAATAAATATACAAGTTTGTTATGAGTTAAACCTTTCTAATTTACAAAGAGAAATAAAGCCATTTTTAAAAAGTGAAGGAGAGAATATATTAATTTATAATTCAATAGAAAATTGATTGAATATTCCTGAAAATATTAATATAGAAGTAATAAGTTTTATGGATTTTATTTGAAAATAAAATAATAGGTAGTAAAGTTATTATAATTTAACTACCTATAAAAAATATTCTCTTTTAAGTTAATTGTAGCTTACTATCAACCAAAAAATTATAAGTATAATAGTAAATTGTGTACAGAATTTAAAAAAATTACAAGAAAAATCTAAATATATTAAAGATTTTAAAAATACGCCCTGAAAGAAGTACTCTTGGGGTATAGTTTTTATTTTAGTTTCAAAAAATGGTTTTACTGATGATGTTTTAAAATTAGAATCTGAAAAATTAATTTTACTTGATATTTCTAAAATAAGTTTATAAAAAAACTGAAAATTTATTTTCAGTTTTTTTGTGGGTTAGTTTCTCAAATCTGAACTAAAGAAAGATATTCTCATTCTCAAAGTTCTTTTAATTTTATAAAATTAATTTTACTTCATCAAATTTTAGAATAATTATATTTAGGTAAATTTTCTTTTGAAAAATCCTTTAATTGTAATAATATGCTTTTATCAATTTCAGTTTTTTTATTTGATATTCATTCAAATAATTCATATAAAGTAAAAGAATTATTTTTTCAAAATGTAATAGTATCATTATTAATTTTGATATCTCAAGAATTTATAATCTCTCAATTAATAGTTATTTTTCAACTTTTATCAAAAAATATTTCAGCAAATCAACTAGCTACATTTTTTAATATATCTTTTCCAACTTTAACAGTTTCATCTAAAGAGTCTATTTTTTTTATTTTTTCTATAATTGGTCAATCGACAATACTAAAAGTATAAACTTTTTTATCCATTAATATTAAAGGTGTATCATTTTCATATTTTATAACAGAAATATTTTTTCAATCTATAGGATAATTTTTAATAGAATCATTATATTTTTCTAAAATTTTTATAATTTTTTCAGCATCACCTCATGCATTTTTAATATCTTCTCAAATAGTAATATTTGATTTAGTATTATTAAAACTATATCATCAAATAGCTATTCAACCAATAGTTCATATTATTCATAATTTTTTAAATGCTGCTCAGAAAAATGATAATTTACCTTTTTCTATAGCTCATTTTATAATTTTTACTCATAATAAATAAGAAGTAGTTCAACCAATTCATAATCATAATGCAAGTTTATTTAAATCTGTATTAGTTGTAGAACTAAGAAAATTTAATTTTTTTCATATTTCAGTCATATTATATCAAATAGCCATTTGTAAAAATTTATCTTTATATATAGATAAAACTTTTATTTCATCTTCAGTAAAAATATCAGTATCAGTTTTAAATAATATCTCATAAGCAATTTTTCATAAATAGGTTGCTCATTCTAGAGGTCATAATATTTTAGAATTTATATAATTTAATGATAATCTATTTATAACACTTTCACTAGATACTTTTTTCTTTCATCACATTATTGAATATATAGCAATAATATGTCAATAAGTTAAATTACCTTCAAATATAATTTTTTGTTCTCATTCTATTTTAGGTTTTGTTTGTTCTAAATATTCTCATAAAATATAATCCTTAAAATCAATCAGTTTATCTAGTTGTTCTTTTTCAGAATCATTTAAATTTTCTCAAATCTTTTCTCTAGTTTGTTTATTCTTTTTTACAAAATCATTTCATCAAAAATTAGTTAATCAATCTTTAGTAAAATTTGTAATAATATTTTTAGAAATTAGATTATTATCTAATTTTTCAACTTCTTTTTTATTAAAAAATAATCAACTTAATCACGATTTTATATCTTTTATTCATTCTGATAATGGTATTGTAAGAAGAGAGAAGCTTAGTCTATAAAATAGAGAAATTTCAGCAATTGTTAATTTTTCTTGCCACCAATCTGAATTAGTTTTATCAAATCACTGTATATTATTTAATCTATCTTTTCATCAATCAATTTCTTCATATATTTTTGGATTTTTAGAAATAATATTATCAATAAAATCTTTTTGAAAACTATAATTTGCAACTGTAATAAATTTATCAGATTTAAACTGTTCTATAATTTTATTAAGAGTTTCTTTTTTTCATCATTTTTCTAAAAATTTAGCTTTTTCAGATTCTCATAAATTAATTAATTCATTATAATTTTGTTCTTTTATAGTTTTAAAAATAGGATTTTTTGTTTTACTTTTATTAATATTTAATCAACTAAGAGATAACATTGTTTTAATTGAAGCTTTATACTTTATTTCTTTTTTAGTTTCTGGAGATTTTTCAGGAGTTTTAGTTTTTTCTTCACTTTCAGTTTCTTCTTTTTTACTCTCATCAACAGGTATTTTATCTTCAATTTTAGGAGTCTCTTTTTTATCATCTGCTTTAGTATTATCTTTTTCTTTAGTATCTTCTTTAATAACTTCTTCAGGTTCTTCTTTTTTAAACCCTAACCAAGCTCAAATAGTTGTTCAAGCTAAAACTGCTGTAACCTTTGCCCAAATACTGTCAAACATTCAGCTTATTTTATCAGTAAATCAATTAAATTTTGCCATAATCGCTGTAATTCATAGTTTATCCATAATTCAATTTTTAGCTTCTTCTATTTTTTCATCAACTTTATCTGAAACTGTATTTTTAACTTTATTAATTTTACTTTTTGCTTCTTCTGTAATACTTTCTTTTTCTTTTTTTAAAAAAGTTTCCAAATATTTTATATGGTCTTCTGAACCTGCTTCAAGACTTTCTAATTTAGTATTAATTGCTTCAGCATTTTCTTTTTGTTTTATTTGTTCTAATGCTTTTTTTATTTCTTCTGCATTATATCCTTTTTCAGTTAATTCTTTAGTAACTTCTTTTTCTTTTCATTTAAAAAAATCAATTTTTTCAGACATAGTTATTTTTTATTAATATTATTTAATATATTTTATCATATTAATTTATATAAAACAAAAAAACTAGCATTTTTTTGCTAGTTTTTTAATTTTTCAAAATTTCTATATCAAATTTTTTATTTTTTCTATCCCGATTAATTCAAACCTTAATAATTTCCTTTCAGTCTGTAAATTGTGGAATATATAATTTATCTATTTGCTGTATTGCTGCTTTAGTAGATTCATCAACTTTTGCTTCAACTATATAATATTTATTATTTACTGGAATTACCAAATCTGCTCTTCATTTTAAATTTTGTACTTCTGGATAATAATATATATTATTTAATCTTAAAAACATTCATATAAAAGTTTTTAACCAACCTTCTGGATTTCTATTAACCCACTCGTAAGCTGTTTCATTTAAAAATTTATAAATCATTTTTTGAAAAACTTCTTCAAGTAATTCACTATCTTGATTTATTACTCATAAATATAATTCTTCTGAAATATCTTCCATCAAAGAAAAATCATTATCTACATTAGTAAAATTTATAAAAAAATTGGCTCTTCCTTAAATCAATTAGGTAGAACTTAATTTTTGTATATAATATATTAAAATATAATAAAAATCAAATGGAAAAAGAACTATTTTTACAGGCACTATGATTAAAAGAACCTTGGTACATAAAAGAAGTTAAAT
>JAUZRO010000209.1 GCA_030950465.1 Candidatus Altimarinota bacterium
CAAATAAGCTAAGAAATAGAATTATAGGTTCTTTTTGAACTGTTAAATTAAATTTAAAACATAAGGCTTTGCAAATTTGTTCAGCTTTACAAAATCTTCATAAAATTTTAGCATAATTTTTGATTTTCCTACAAGTTTAATATTGTCTATTTTAAAAAAGGACTATTTTTTGTTTTGATTAATTATTTAATCAAGATAAAAAGTAGTTTTTTTTGTGCTCTTTAAAATAAACTGATTTTTTAAAGAAAAAATAGAAAAAGATTTTAAAATTTAAAAATAAAAAAAATGAGAAAAAAAATAATAGTGAATTCAATTAATTTGAGACCGGTCCCTAGACTTAAAAAGTTAACTTCAGGGACCAGTACCGAGTATAAAAAACAAGCTTTCACTCTAGTAGAATTAATAGTAGTAATTACAATTTTAGCAATTCTAGCAACAGTATGATTTGTATCATTTTCTTGATATTTAGCTTGAACAAGAGATGTAAACAGAGTATCACAATTAAAATCAATGTCTGATGCTTTAGAATTATACACAACAAAAAAGTCTCTACCAATACCAGATAATAAAGTAGATATAAAATCTTGAACAAATTTAATAGCATATCAAGGTTACATTTGAAAAAATGTTCTAGAAACAATAGAATATACAGAAAGCTGACTTGATCCAAAAGATAAACAATATTTCAGTTATTATTTAACAAGAAATAAAAAATATTTTCAATTAATGGCTTTTTTAGAAGAAGAAAGTGATGATAAAGTAGTATCTTTAAAAGCCCCTGATAAGGGGATAGGGTTTTTAAAAACAAATGCAATAGATTATACAGATAGATTTCCAAAAACAACAGGTAAAAAATTATGAATATTAACAGATATAAATAATACTCCAATTCATGAACTACCAGAAATAAGTAATTTTAATTGAAATACTTGAAGTTGATATTTAGATATATCAGATGTAGCTGACTTAGAGTTAAAATCAATACTAAAAAGTGATGATATATTATCTTGAACTTGAACAACTTTTTTAGCACTTAATAAATTTGCAAGTGTATGAGGAAAATTTTGTTGAACAGCTAATTTGACTTGTAGAGATCTAAATATTGATGAAAATGTAATATTTACATGTTGAGATACAATATCAGCATTATGAGAAACCTATACAACAGAACTTATAATTTGAAATGGCTGATATGAAAAATGTTGGACAACACAAAATATGAGACATTGAACTAAATTAGCTACTTGATCAGATATGCCATGAGATAACACTATAATAGAAAAATGGTGTTATGATAATTCTGATACTAATTGTGCTGAAGTATGATGATTGTATACTTGGAATGAAGCTATGTGATATTGAACTAGTAATAATGAAGATATAACTAAATGAATATGTTGACAATTATGAACTTGATGGAAGTTACCAACTGATAGTGAATGGACAGAATTAACTACTGCATGAGCTACATGATGGACATGAAATAAATTATCTTGAATAGTCTCATCTTTACCTAGACTTCAAGGGTACCGTAATACAAGTTCTGTTTTTGGTAATAATAATGTATATTGACATTGGTGGAATTCAACTGAAAATTCTTCTAATTGATGGACTCGTTATTTGAGTACATCAGATATAAGTGTGATTTCTTCATACTATAGTAAAGATTATGGATTCTGAATGATTTGTATTAAAAATTAAATTTTTAAGCCTTAAATAAAAAATGAAGTGTAACTTTTAGATAAATAAAAAGTTTAATAAAAAAAGTATCTTCTAAATATTTAGAAAATACTTTTTTGTTGACTAAAATTTGCTTTATAATAAAAGATTACTAAAATAGTAATGTTTTAAAAGTAAATAAAAAAATACAGATGATAAAAATAAAAAATCTAAAAGTAAAAGTACTAGATAAACAAATATTAAATTGAGTTAGTCTTGATTTTGAAGTTTGAAAAAACTATTTATTACTTTGAAGAAATGGTAGTTGAAAATCAAGTCTTTCATCTTTTTTAATGGGAAATCCTGTTTATGAATATGAAAGTGGAGAAGTTAGTTTAGAATGAAATGATTTATTAGAATTATCCCCAGAAGAGAGAAGTAAATCTTGATTGTTTTTATCTTTTCAAAATGTTCCAGAAATTGCATGAATAAAATTAAGTGAATATTTAAGAACTATTTATAATATTTCAGTAACTAAACCACCTCTAATCCCTCCTTTTAAAGGTGGGGAACAAGAAAAATCTCCCCTCCTTAGTGAGGAGGGGCAAGGGGGTGGTTTTAAATGAGTATCACCATTTATATTTAAAAGATTTATAAAAAAACATTTAACAGAACTAAATATTCCAGAAAAATTTTTAGATAGAGATTTAAATGTATGATTTAGTTGATGAGAAAAAAGAAAAATAGAAATTCTTCAAATGAAACTTATTTGACCAAAATATATAATTCTTGATGAAATTGATAGTTGATTAGATTTAGATGCATTTAAAACTATTGCTAATCTATTAAAAGAATTGTCTTCAGAAAATAATACTATAATAATAATTACTCATCATTTTAAAATTTTAGAGTACTTAAATGTAGATAAAATTTATGTAATGAAAGATTGAAATATAGCTAGAGAAGGTTGATTAGAATTAGCAGATGAAATTATTAAAAATGGTTTTGAAAAATTATAAACCACCCCTAAATTATGATGAAAATAATAAACCACCCCTAGCCCCTCCTTGGTAAGGAGGGGGATAGCACATAATTAATTATGAAAATATGACAGTATTAAATAATATATCAAGATTAAAAGAGACTAGACAAAAATTAAGAAATTGAGCTACTGAAGTAGAAAAAATTTTTTGGAAAGAATTACAATGAAAAAAAATATTATGATTAAAATTTAGAAGGCAACATTCTGTATGAAGGTATATTTTAGACTTTTATTGTCCAAAACTAAAATTGTGAATTGAATTAGATTGAAGTGTTCATGATAATAGAGAAGAATATGATAATATTAGAACTGAATTTTTAAATAATTGTGATTTAGATATTTTAAGATTTTCTAATAATGATATTGAAAAGAATTTAGAGAAAAGTTTAAATAATTTAACAAATTATATTACAAAAAAATATGACAAATAATAAAAACATTATAAAACCACCCCTAACCCCTCCTTACCAAGGAGGGGGACAAGATATTAAAACTCCCCTCCTTACTAAGGAGGGGCTGGGGGTGGTTTCAAGTGCTGATACTTGGAACTTTTCTGATTCAAATATTTCTTATTCAAATGAAATCATCAAGTGAATAAATGAGGAAGTTGTTAGACAAATTTCAGCTGGGAATAATGAACCAGATTGGATGCTTGAACTTAGACTTAAAGCATTAAAAATTTTTAGAGAAAAAGAAATGCCTTCATTCTGACCTGATTTGTCTAAATTAAATTTAGATGAGATTTACTATTATGCAAAACCAGAGGGTGCTTGAGCAAAAAAATCTTGGGATGATGTTCCAGAAGATATTAAAAAAACTTTTGATAGACTTGGTATTCCAGAGGCTGAAAAAGCAAGTCTTGCTTGAGTTGGTGCACAATATGACTCTGAAGTGGTATATCATAGCTTAAAACAAGAATTAGTTGATGCTGGAGTAATATTTGATGACACAAGTATAGCTGTTAATAAATATCCAGAACTAATTAAAAAGTATTTTGCTAAATCTATTCCACTTGCTGATCATAAATTTGCAGCACTTCATTATGCTGTTTGGAGTTGATGAACATTTCTTTATGTTCCAAAAGGTGTAAAAATCTCTGAACCACTTCAATCATATTTCAGAATGAATAAAAAAAGTTGAGGTCAATTTGAGCATACAATTATTATTATAGAAGATGAGGCAGATGCACATTATATAGAATGATGTTCAGCTCCTAAATATGATGAAGCAAGTTTACATGCAGGTTGAGTTGAAATATATGTAGGAAAAAATGCAAAAATGAGATATTCTTCAGTAGAAAACTGGAGTTTAGATACTTATAATTTGAATACAAAAAGAGCAATAGTTGAAGAAAATTGATATATGGAGTGGGTTTGAGGAAATATGTGAAGTTGAGTAACAATGCTTTATCCTTGTTCAGTTCTTTTAGGAGACAATTCAAAAACAGATATGCTTGGTTTGGCTTTTGCAAATGCTAATCAAAATCAAGATATATGATCTAAAGTTATTCACATATGAAAAAATACAAGTTCAAATATATTATCAAAATCACTTAGTAAATGAGGTTGAATTTCAACTTATAGATGACTTATAGATATAAAAAAATCAGCCATTTGAGCTGTTTCAAAGATAGATTGTGATGCATTATTACTAGATAATAAATCAGTTTCAGACACTATTCCACTTATAAATGTTTGAAATTCAAGCTCAACAGTATGACATGAAGCAAGTGCAGGGAAAATATCTGAAGAAGAATTATTTTATCTTCAATCAAGATGAATTTCAGAAGAAGAAGCAACAGCAATGATAGTGAACTGATTTCTCTCACCAATAATGAAAGAACTTCCACTTGAATATGCATCTGAAATGAATGTACTAATTGCTATGGAATTTGAAGGAGGATTTTAAAAATGAGGCAAAAAGAAAGCCCATTTATACTCTGGGCAGAGATTATTTAAATTCACCATAACCTTGAATAAAGGTAGAACATTTACACTTATGTGGTTTTGATGTCTTACTGTTTATTTTTACAGATATATAGCCTGTTTTTTTATCTACTACATATGCAATTTTACCTACACATTTTATTTTTGAAAATTGTGCATCTTTGATAATACAATCCTCAATATAAATGTCTGATAGATCAGACCAAGATAAAGTTGATAGAAGTAATAAAAATAATAATGTTTTTTTCATAATAAATCCTTTTGAATTTAAGTCCCTTAGTTTTGCAGACAAAAATTGTTTACTTATGAAAGTAATGATACTATAATATAAATAGTTAATATGTCAAATATAAAATTAGATAAAAATAGTATTCTTGATTTTGAGAATAGAAAAGTTGGGAAAATAAAAATATTTTTTTATGATTCTGGTTGTAGTTGAACTAAAGTTGATATTAGTGAAGATTTTGTGGTGGATGAAAATTTGGAATTAATTTCTTTTCTCCCTTTTTCAAAGGGAGTACCCGAAGGGGGAGAGATTAAAGCCAGTGAATGAATTGATGTTTATGTATATAAAAGAGAAAAAGAAAAATTTGAAGATTGTAATATTACAAAAACTATAACAGCTGATCATACAGGGAAGGAAAAAGTAAGATATATTTTTAGTTCAAATAAGATAAAAGATAGATGTGGTTGCTGATCTAGTTTTTCTTTTGATAAGAAAGTACCAAAATTTGATTTGAATAAATTAAAAGATTTGAAACTTAATTTTAAAAAATAAAAAAATGAATATTACAAAAAATTGATTCTACAAATTATCTGAAATATTAAAAACTCCCCTCCTTAGAAAGGAGGGGTTGGGGGTGGTTATAGAAAATAATTTAGTTGTTGCTATTTTTGATGACTTAAATAAAAGTTATGATGTTGAAGTTTGAGAAAACTCAAAAGTTGAAATTTTTTGAGTTCTAAAAAATGAGGATGATTTTAAATTACAAGTTCTTCAAAAAGAAGATAGATCTAACTTAATATTAAATTATTTAATTCTTTCTTTTCCTCACCCTGATAAGGGGAGGTTAGGAGGGGTTTTTGCTAAAATAGAATCAAAACTTCAAGCTAACTTTATAAAGTCTAATGTGAATATTCTATCTATTGTATGAAATGAAGGGGTTATAAATTTAGATTGAATTATTAAAATAGAAGAAGAAATTGAAAAAGTAGATTGAAATTTAGTTGAGGAAAATATATTTCTTTGAGATACTGGTAAAGTATTATGAATACCAACTTTACTTGTTAGAAGTGATGATGTAAAAGCTAGTCATGCTTGTAAAATGGAAAGAATAAGTGATGAAAAATTATTTTATCTTAGAAGTAGGTGATTATGAAGAGAAAATGCTTTGAATATGATTATTGAAGCAAAAATTGAGTCATTATTTTCTTGTTTAAGAATGTATGATAAAGATTATTATGAAAAGGTTATAGAGAATATTTTAAAAATAATATAAAAAAATATGTGTAGTGAAACAAGTATCCTTGGGGTGAAAACAAAATTTGATTATGACCTAATAACTATTGGGGCAGGGAGTGCATGATATCCAGCTGGGATGTATGCAAGTAGATATAGTATTAAAAATTTAATTATTGGAGGATTACCTGGTGGGGCTTTGGGAACTTCTCATAAAGTAGAAAATTATCCTTGAGTTTTATCAGCTCCTGGTAAAGAAATTATGGATAATTTTAGAGACCATGCTATTGCTTCTGGAAGTGAAATATTAACTGAAATGGTAACTGAAATAAAAAAACATGAAGACCATTTTCATATTAAAACTAGTGGTAAAAAAGAATTTAAAACTAAAAAAGTTTTACTCGCAACTGGAAATAATTATAGAAAATTATGAGCTAAATGAGAAAAAGAATATTTGTGAAAATGAGTAAGTTACTGTGCTACTTGTGATGGTATGTTTTTCAGAAACAGAGATATTGTAATGGTTGGTGGTTGAAATACAGCAGTTACAGAAGCTCTTTATTTAGCTGATATTTGTAATAAAGTTTATTTAGTTCATCGCAATAGTACATTTAGAGCTGAAAATATTTGGATAGATAAAGCAAAAGCAAATCCAAAAATAGAATTTGTTTTAGAAGAAGAAGTTGAAGAAATAACAGGAGATGCATTATGAATGACTGGAGTAACTTTAAAATCTGGAAAAACTCTAAAAGCTGATTGAATTTTTGTAGCAGTTTGAACTCTACCTAATGTTGATTTAGTTTCAGAATTTGATTTAAAAAAAGATGATGAATGATGTTTAGTAGTTGATGCAAGACAAGAAACAAGTTTAGAATGATTATATGCAGCAGGGGACGTTACTACTAATTCTAATAAATTTAGACAAACAATTATGTCAGCAGCAGAAGGCTGTTTAGCTGCAAACAGTATTCATGAAGATTTGATGAAAGGGTAATTACAAAATAACTCTCTCTTGAATTCTCTCTATTTATAATAGAAAGAGGCTATACTGTACTTATTTTTTATACACTTTGCTCTTGTAAAGAGTAAATGTCCTTAGGACAAAAGAGTTATTATTAATTATGAATTCCTTTTATGCAAACATTTTTTTTAATATCACTATTTATTTTTTGATTATTATTTTGAAGTTTTTCTTCAGTTATAATTTATAGAATAAAATCTGGTGAAGGATGAATAATGACTTGAAGAAGTCACTGTGGAAGTTGTAATAAATTATTGCAAGCAATAGACCTAATTCCACTTTTTTCTTGGGTTTTTAATTTATGAAAATGCAGACAATGCAAAGCAAAAGTAAGTTGATTATATCCTATTTTAGAACTATCAACCTGAGCATTATTTGCTTTAATATGATACTTTTTAATAGATTATAATTTAATATTATTAACAGATTTATGAGAAATAACTAAATTATTTTTTTGGCTACTAATTTGATTTATAAGTATTATTTATATTTTTTATGATATTTTATTTTTAGAAATATCTGAAAGAGTTTTAGCCACTTGAGTTTGAATAGCTTTAGTATGAATAATTATTCAAAGTTATTCTGAAATTAATATTTTTTTAAGTTTACCAAGCTGAATTACATGAGATTTACTTTCATTAAATCACTCAGTTTGATTATTAATTATAACTATAATATGATTATATGTTATAATTTTAAAAAATCTTTCAGAAATATGGGATACCATTATTTTAATATCTTTATTTATATTACTATATTTATTTAAAATATTATTTACTGATAATTTTAGTTTAACTCAGTTTCCAGCAATATCAGCAATTATTTGAGCATTAAGTATTTTTACTTTTTTCTTTATTCAAATAGTTATTTCTTGAGGAAAATGGATGTGAGGTTGAGATTTAAGAATTGCAATTTTAGTTGGTTTAATTTTAGGTTCAAGTCTAATTTTCCCTTGAATGATGTTAACTTATTTTGTTTGAAGTATAATTTGAATTTTATTTTTAATTTATCAAAGAATTAAAAATAAAGGAGAAAAAAAAGAACTTGAAACTCAAATTCCTTTTTGACCATTTATAGCAATATGATTTTTTCTAGCAGTATTTTTTCAAGAAGAAATTTTAGAATTTATGAATGTTTATTTATTAGTTTAAAAAAAATATGAAAAAAATATCACTAGCACTTTGAGGTTGAGCTGCAAGATGACTTGTCCATATTTGAATTTTTAAATATTTGGAAGAAGGAAATATTGAAATTGAAGAAATTTCAGGAACTTCTATGTGAGCAATTATTTGAAGTTTAATTGCTTTTTGAATGACTTTTGAAGAAATCAAAGACTTTGCTAAAAGTATGAATTATTTAAAATTAGTTGATATTGATTTTAAAACATGACTTTTAAAATGAAATAAAATAGAAAAAAAATTAGAAGAAATTTTTTGAGATAAAAAAATAGAAGATACTAAAATTTCATTAAAAATTGTAGCAACTAATATTGAAACTTCGGAAAGTACAATTTTTAGAAAATGAAAAATAGTTGATGCAATAAGAGCTAGTATAAGTTTACCTTGAATATTTATTCCAAAAGAAATAGATTGAAATATATATTTAGATTGATGAATTATGATGAATTTACCAGTTGAAGCTTTAGATTGAAAAAATATTTTAGCAGTTTCAGCTTTAAAAATAAATACTTGAAAAATTATAAAAAATAAAAAATATTTTTGACTAAATTTTAAAACAGGTTTTTTAAAAAATAATTTTGAGATAATTAAGAGAGCAGTGATAGCAATGATGAAAGTAAATGAAGAACAAAGTTTGAAAACGCTAAATAAAAATATTACTTTAATAAGGCCAAATTTTTGAGATTTAGATATTATTCATTTTAATAAAGTTGATGAATTTATAGAAATTGGGTATAGTGAAATTAAAAAAATATTTTAAAATAAAAAATTATTATGATAAAGGTTTTTCTGATTGAAAATATTTAACAATTTCTGCTGAACTTAGAAAAGAAGTTTGAGAAATTTTTCCCCACTTTTATGAATCCTAAATCAGTATGAAATAATGTATTTGATTTGAGATGAAAATGATTTAATTAAGTTAAGAGCAAACATCAGAAAAGATGAAGTAAGAATGTATCCAATGAAAGTTACAAAAGAGCAAATGCAAAAAGTTAATCTAAAGTTTGACTTTTGTCAAAGTCTTTATATTATAGTTTATATATTAAATTATGTAAAAATTCTTTTTATATAAAGAATTAAAAATTATTATAATATCTTAAAAAAATCTATTATGTCTTCTATTGTAAGTTGAAATGAAATAACTAAAAGTTTTGAGATGGTTTTAGAAAACCTTTCTGATAAAGAACAGTTAGTTGTTGAAAAAAGAATTTGAGTAAATTGAGAAAGAGAAACATTGCAAAGTATTGGTAATAGTTTTGAAAAACCAATTACTAGAGAAAGAGTTAGGCAAATAGAAAATTCAGGTATCAAAAAAATTGGTAGAGTTGTTAAAAGCTCTATTTTATGACAAATTCAAGAAAAAGCATTAGAGCTTATTGATATGCATTGAGGTGTTATGCTTAGATATAAGATTGTTAATACAATTATTCAAGATCTTCAAATTTCAAATGATGTTAATGCAAATATTATTGAAATAGTTATTCAATCTGATTTTGAAATAGTTAAATCTAAGCCAAAAAATGGTACTCAAACTTTTTTCTATAAACAAAAAATTTCTCCTAAATTAATTTTAGCTATTCATGCAGAAGCATTAAAAGTTTTAAGAAAAAAGAAAGATGTTATGGAAATGGATGATTTATATTCAGTTATTCAAAATAAATTTTCATCTAAATGATTAGTTGTTGAAAAAACTTTAATTGATAGTTCATTAGAAGTTTTTGAAGATATTATTAAATGAGAAGAAATTCTAATTTGACTTACAAGATGGAAAATTCTTAATCCAAAAACTCTAAAAGATAAAACAATATATGTAATGAATAAGGAAAAAATTCCTATGCATTTTATAGATATTGCTAATAAAATTACAGAATATTTAGGTGATACAGTAAAAGTAAATACAATTCATAATGAATTAATTAGAAATAATAATTTTGTATTAATTGGTAGATGAATCTATGCTTTAAAATCTTGGGGTTTTATTGCTGGAACAGTATTAGATGTAATTGTTTGAGTATTAGAAAAAGTAGGTACTCCTATGAGTACAGATTCAATAGCTTTAGAAGTTTTAAAAACTAGAGATGTTAAAAAAACTACTATTTATATGAATCTTCAAAATAAAAAAGTAATTGAAAGGGTTTGAAGAAACTTCTATCAACTTAAAAAATAATATTTTAAAAGAAAGTCAAAAAAAGTCCTTTTTTTTTTTGACTATTATACTTTTATTCATATAATTTGGCTGCTTATTACCTTGATAGGTAAAATAACTAAGCCCCGAAAAAAATATATTACTTATAAATAGAGAAAAATGCCAATAATACAATGAGCAAAGAAAGCCTTGAGAGTTAGTAGAAAAAAACAAGTGAGAAATACTCATATTAAAAATATCTACAACGAATTAAGAAGAGCCTTTGAAAAAGCTATTAAATCTAATGAAGGAGAAACAGCTAATGCTGTATGGTTTAATAAAAAAGAAGATGGAAAAAATGTTAAATCATGACTTCAATCTACTATTGATAAATTAGTAAAAAAGAACCTTATTCACAAAAATAATGGTGCTAGAAAAAAAGCTAAATTTGCTAAGATGTTAAAAGAAATATCTATTTCTAAATAAAAATTAACTAAAACAAACATAGTGAAAGGAAAAAAAAGAATAATAAATGATAATATTAAATCTAGAAAAGTTCAATTAATATTAGAAGATTGAGAAAATCTAGGAGAAATGTCTATAAATGATGCAAGAATAAGAGCTAAAGAATTATCTCTTGACTTGATGGAAATATCATGTCAAAATGGTGTTTCTGTAGTTAAAATGTTAGATTTTTGAAAATATCTTTATAGGCAAAAAAAACAGGTTCAAAAGCAAAAAGCTGCCTGAAAAGTTCCTGATATGAAAACTTTGAGAATCACTTATAAGATTGGTGGTCATGACTTAGATGTTAAAAGAAATCAAGCAGAGAAATTTTCTAAAATATGACATCCATTAAAAATTACTCTTATGTTAAGATGAAGAGAAAATCACTATGCTAATATAGCTCAAGAAAAAATGGAAACTTTTATCCAAAAAATTGAGGCATTCTACAAATTAGAATGAAAAATTAATAAAACTGGGAATACTTTTTCAGCAATATTAAAAATATTAAAATAATTATAATTTAATAAAAATTTACAGATGTCTTTAAAAACAAGAAGTGGAGTTAAAAAAAGAGTAAAAATTACAGGTACTGGTAAATTTAAATTTGCTAAAGCAGGTAAAAGACATTTACTTATGAATAAAAGTTCAAAAGCTAAAGGAAGACATAAATATGGTAAATCTGCTGCTTCATGTGAAGTAAAAAGAATTTCAAGACAATTACCATATGGTAGATAATTTATATTCAAATAATTAAATAAAAATGGTTAGAGTAAAAAGAGGTCTTATGACTAAAAAAAGACATAAAGAACTACTAAAACATACAAAAGGGTTTAGAATGTTAAATTCTAAAGTTTTTTCTAGAGCTAAAAATGCTTGGATGAAAGCAGGTTTAAATTCATATATTGGTAGAAAACAAAAGAAAAGAGAATTTAGAAAATTATGGACAATTAGAATTAATACTGCCAGTAGATTATCTGGTACAACTTATTCTAAATTAATTCATTCTCTATATTTAAAAAGAGTTTCTTTAAATAGAAAAGTTTTATCAAACTTAGCAATTACAAATCCAAAAGTTTTTTCTAATATTGTAGAATTTGTTAAATAAAAATCATTAATTTGATTTTTTTTATTTAAGGAAAACCTATTAATAACTCAATCCCCCTTCGGGTACTTTCTCTTTACAAGAGAAAGGTGTACTAAAAATAAATATTATGTTTAAATTTGAAATAATAAATCCTCCAAAATCTTTTATAATAAAAGATGAGATAATTTCTTCTATTTTTAAAGAAATATCTTTAATAGAAAATAAAGATATTTCTTGAATTTTAAATATAGTTTTTGTATCTAATAAAGAAATACAAGAATTAAATAAAAAATATAGAAAAATAGATAAAATAACTGATGTTTTAAGTTTTCATTATTATGATGATTTTAGTAATTTAGATAAAGAAGAAATAGCATGAGAAATTATTTTATCAGAAGACAAAATTATAGAACAAGGAAAAGAATATAAGCTATGAAATGAATTAGAATTTTATAAACTATTAATTCACTCTTCCCTTCATATATTATGATATGACCATGAAAGTGATGAGGATTATAGTATAATGAAGGAAAAAGAAGATTTTATTTGGAATAAAATCTTTAATTAAAAACTAAAAAAAACTAAAATCAATTAGTTTTTTTTTATTTATATTGAAAATATAATTTATTTTTATATAATGTAATTATAAATTATTTACATAAATAAAAAATTATGAATAAAGTTTTAATTTTAATTAGTATATTACTAGGAAGTATATTAATAATAACTAATTTTGCTGCTTCTTCTTGATCTGTACATATAATTATATGATGGTCTAAACCTTGAATGTTAGCTATAATATGAATAAGTATTTGAGTTATTTTATGATTTTGATTAAAATGATTTTTATCAGAAAAATGATGAAATGATTATAATGATGATGAATGAGTTAATTTTTAATTAAAATAAAAAAATAAGATTTTAAAAATCTTATTTTTTTATTTTAATTATTTATAGTTTCTATTTTATTTCAAGCCTCAAAAGCTATTGAAACTATTGAATAGGATACTATTATTATAAAAATTCATAATAATGCATAAAGAATTGTTTTTCTTCATGATTTAGCTTTTTCATCATCTCAAGCTGCTGTTAAAATTTGAAAACCTCATTTAATAACAAAAGCAATAGAGATTAAAGATAAAAAAGTTAAAAAATATTTTACTAATTTTGTAATTGTTATTTTTATATCAGTGTCAGTATTTGAAATAATATCTGTACTTACATTACATATTCAAAAAGCACAGTTTCACTCTCAATACCCTATATTTATAGATAATAATAATAATAATAATATTAAAAAAATCTTCATTTTTTTTATTTAGTTAATTAACCAACAACTCAAGTTCCTGTAACAATTGTTTCACCTCAAGTAAGAAGCCAACCAACAATAGACCAAGCCATCATAATAACAAATATTCAAATTAAAGCATTAATAAGAGTAGTTTTACCTTTTTTAACCTTATCATCATCTCAACCAGCAGTTAAAATTTGAAAACCACCATATATAGCAAAACCTATAGCAATAATAGATAAAAATCCTAAAATATAAGTTAATATATTAGATAAAGTAGCTTTAATATCCGTTCCTTGAGTACCTCCAAAATCTCTTTTAACATCATCTTTACCATAATCAACAGCAGTTAAACTACTAATTGTAGTAGCTAATACAACAGCTGAATATGCTGTAGTTTTTATAATATTTTTCATATTGTATTTTTTAATTAATTATTAAAATATTGTAAATACTGTAGTAGTATACATAAAAAACAGCTAAAAGGCAAATGTTTTTTATATTTTCTTGATTATATTAAAAATAACTAAAATTAATTTTGCAATATATTAAAAAATAAATATTATATTTTTACTTGATTAAAAAAATATCAAGAGAAAACTTTAGGGAATAGGCCTGTTTTAGAGTTTCAGCAACCTGCCTTTGTCAAAGAAAGTAAGGTGCTAATTCCTACCCAAAATTTTGGGAAAGATTTTTATTTTCTTATAAAAAATTATGAATTATATTATAACTTCAGAATCAGTTACTTCAGGGCATCCTGATAAGGTTTGTGACCAAATTAGTGATGCAATTTTAGATGAGTGTTTAAGACAAGATCCTGATTCTAGGGTTGCTTGTGAATGTTTGGTAACTACTTGAACAGTAATTGTTTCGGGTGAAATTACAACTAAATGATGGGTGAATTTTGCTGATATTGCTAGAAAAACTATTAGAGATATTTGATATAACTCTCATGAAGCATGTTTTTCAGCTGATGATGTTAGTGTTCAAGTTTTGATTAATTCTCAAAGTCCAGATATAGCTCAATGAGTTGATACAGGTTGAGCTTGAGATCAAGGAATAATGTATGGATATGCAACTAATGAAACTCCAAACTTTCTCCCAGCTCCAATTAGCTATGCTCATAAATTATCAAAAAGATTAGAAGAAGTTAGACAAAATTGAATTTTAGATTATTTATTACCAGATTGAAAAACTCAAGTAAGTGTGGAATATGATGAAAATAATAAAGTTGTTAGAATTGATACAGTTGTTATTTCTAATCAACATAAAGAAAGTGTTTCTAATGAAGAATTAAGAGCAGGAATAAAAAAAGAAATTATAAATTTTTGTTTATGAGATTTAATTGATAAAAAAACAATTATTCATATAAATCCAACTTGAAGATTTGTACTTTGAGGTCCAAAATGAGATGCAGGATTAACAGGTAGAAAAATTATTATAGATACTTATGGGTGAGTTGGAAGACATTGAGGTTGAGCTTTTTCATGAAAAGATCCATCAAAAGTTGATAGAAGTTGAGCATATATTGCAAGATATTTAGCAAAAAATATTGTTAGCTCTGGAATTTGTGAAAAATGTGAAATTCAATTAAGTTATGCAATTTGAGTAGTTCAACCAGTTTCAATTTATATAGATTGTTTTGGGACTGGGAAAGTTGATACAAAAAAAATATCACAAGTTGTAGCTTCTAATTTTGATTTATCTCAAAATGGAATAATTAAAAAATTAGATTTGAAAAAACCAATTTTTTGAAAAACTGCTACTTGAGGGCATTTTGGTAGAGATGATGTAAGTTGGGAAGAATTAGATAGTGTAGATTTATTTAAAGAATTATTGAAATAAAAAAAACTATAATATTTGATAGATATTGCACATTATGTATTATATCATCGTTACTATCAACCAAAAAAATCCCAACTTATCAAAAGTTGGGATTTTTTTTACATTTCATGCAATAAAATATCTCATCAAAATAATCTTAAAATAGCTGAAAAGGTTTCTTTTTCTTGTTTTCTTAAAGTTCAAATATAACTTCTAATTCTCATAAAATATTCTCATCAT
>JAUZRO010000021.1 GCA_030950465.1 Candidatus Altimarinota bacterium
TTTTCAGTCATTTATTTGCTTTAATTAAGTAATTTCTTATACTTTATTAGTATAACCATTTTTTTTAAAATTGCGAGAGATTTTTCAAGAAAATTTACAAAAAAAATACCACTTTTGAAAAGTGGTTGATAGTAACAATATATTTTTCTATAAAATAAACTATGAAAAACAAAAATAAAAAAGCTTTTACACTTATTGAATTAATTGTAGTAGTTACAATATTAGTAATATTATCTACTGTTGCCTTTATTTCATTACAAAATTATACTAAATATAGCAGAGATGCTGTAAGAGTAAATAATTTAAAAACTATTGAAAGTGTTTTTAATATTTATCAGGCAACTGAAAGCTCTTTTCCTGAACCTACAAATCCTATAGATATTACATATTCATGAGAAGTTGTTTGGAAACAATGAATTTTTTGAAAAGATACAAGAAGATTACTTGGAAATGGTTTATGGTTTAGTGAAATACCTTTAGACCCTGTCACAAAAAGTAATTATTCTTATTCACTATTAAATACTAAAAATAAATATCAGTTGGCATCTGTAGTTGAATCAAGCTATGTTCTAAATAATTTAACAACTAATACATATGCTGACTTAGCATATGTAAAAACAAAAATTATTTGAAATAATGATTGTAATATAATTAAAGTACAAAAATGAAATTATTATAATATATTAGCTGTACCTAGTCTTATAAGTTCTGATTTATCAGAAACAGATTTAGAAGAAATAATAAATACAAAAAAATTAACTTATAAATGATCTTCTATTTTACCAGATAGTTATAAATGATCTTCTTATTCTACAGATGATGAAGTTATATGAAATATTGTAAATATTGATGAATTATTATTATTTTCTTGAAGTTTAGATGAAGTAAGAAATAGTGAAGATGCACAAATAGATATAATAAATAATTTACAAAAAGCATATTCTTGAACTTTAGTTGAAAATTATAGTTCAATACAAAATATATTAAATATTTCAGATGAAAATAAATTATATATATCACAAACTTTAATAAAAAAATGTTTGATTTCTAATTTTAAAGTTACTGCTAGTATAAATATTGATATAGTTGATATTAATACAGAAAACATAAATATACTTTTTGATTCAAATAATCCAGTTAATTATTCTTGTTCTTCTTGTAATTAGAATTAACTTTAATTTTTTATTTTCTTACTTTTTTTGAATGTTTAGATTTCTCATTTCAAAATTTATTCTTCATTTTTCTAGCTGTTCTTTCTCATAATTTATCTTCTAAAACTACATCTAAATTAGCTTCTTCATCAAATAAACTCATATCAAAATCTAGTCATTTTTCTAGTTTATATTTATAATCTGCATAAGTTCAAGTTGAAATACTTAGTTCTCCTGCTTCAATAAACCAAATATGAGTGGATAATTTATTTACAAAATATCTATCATGAGATATAAATAAAATTGTTCATTTGAATTCTGAAAGTGATTTTTCTAATTGTTCTTTTGTATCATAATCAAGATGATTTGTAGGCTCATCCATAATTAATAAATTACATTCTTTTTGTCATAGAAGGGAAAAGAGTAATTTAGATTTTTGTCATCCAGATAAATCAGAAACTTTTTTATCAATATATTCTTTATCAAATAAATAATGACTTAAATATCAAATTAATTGTTGGTCACTTGAATATAATCAATGTTTTTCAAAGTTTTGTTTAATAGTTAAATCTTGATATAATCATTCATGCATTTGTGAATAATAAACTATATTTAAAGATTTTCATCTAGTTAAAAATCAGTCTAATAAATCAATTTCTCTCATTATAGTTTTAAGTAGAGTAGATTTTCAAGCTCAATTTTCTCAAACAATTCAAACTCTTTGATTTTGATATAAGATAGCTTCTTGAATGAAAAAAAGTGGTTCTTTTCTTCAAATGAAAGCTTCTCTGAAATTAATAACTTTATTTCAAGATTCTCCAGAATATTCAAAGAAAAATTTTGGTTTTCTAGGAATATATGGCTTATCAACTTTTTCCATTTTTCCTATCATTTTTTCTCTTGACTTTGCCCAACCAGCTCTAGAACCAGCTCTAAATCTATTGATTAAACTTTTTTGTTTTAATAAATATTCCTCTTGTCTTGAATGTTCTCAAATCTTTTTTGCTTCAACTTTTTCTCTTTGTTCAACATATCAAGTATAATTTTGATTATAAAAAGTTATTCATCTTCAAGGCTGAACTTCATAAGTTTTTTTACAAGTTTTATCTAAAAATTCTCTATCATGAGAAATAATTACATAACCTCATTCCCATTTATTCTGTAAATATGATTCTAACCACTCTACGGATCACATATCAATAAAATTAGTAGGTTCATCCAAAAATAATATATCAGGTGATTCAAGCAGTATTTTAGCTAATGCAATTTTTGTTCTTTCTCATCAACTAACTTCAGATAATTTTTTTTCAAGCAAATTTAAAATTCAAATTCAACTAGCTACACCATGAATTTTATTTCAATATTCATAACCTCAAATTATATTAAATTGTTCTAATAAGACAGTGTAATCATCAACTAAATCCATATTATCAGGATTTTCTGCCATTTCTTTTTCTATATTTTTTAATTCTTTTTCTTTATTAATTATTTCTAAAAATCATTCTTTTAATTCTTGTTTAACAGATTTATTTTCATCATCAGAATAAATTTGAGTCAAATATCAAATACTTAAATTTCAAACATTTTCTATAAAACCATCAAATTCTTTAATATCTCAAATTATAGTTTTCATCAAGGTAGTTTTCCCAGCTCAATTATTTCAAACAATACAGATTCTATCATTTTCATTAACCACAAAATCTATATTTTTCAATATAGTTTCTTCTGTAAATTCTAATTTATTTATCTTAATTTTTATATGCCTCACAATATTTTTTAATAAATTATTTATTATATTTTATGAATAAATAAAAAAACAGCAAAATTTAATTTACTATTTTTTTATTTACTTTTATTTTATGTTTTATAGTAAACAGAAATTAAGGATTATTTAAGTTCTAATAATATAATTATTATTATTATTTATTGTAAAAAAGATAAATACATATATAATAAAAATACTTTAATAAATAATAAATAATTTATGAAATATTTTGCTATGGTTTTAAGAGTTTTAATAATTCTTGTTTGATTTAAAATGATGTCTATATCTGGTTGGACTCCTCAAACTGCACCATTTTGTAGTGGTATAGGGTTTATATTAATAGGTTTATATTTAGCTATTCAAGCTGCTATTTGACCAAAAGCTATGCTTTGTCCACTATTCTCAAAATGTAGAGAAAAATGAAGTTGTAAATCAGAAAAAAAATAAAATTAAAAAAAATATCTAAATTAATTTTTAGATATTTTTTTAATTTTTAATTTTTCTATTCAAACTAATTTTTTCCCTTCTAATAATTCTAAACTTGCTCAACCTCAAGTAGAAATAAAACTTAATTCTTGTCATAATCACATTTTATTTATAACAGCTATAGAATCTCATCAACCTGCAAAAGTTTCTCATTTAGAATTAGCTAAAATATTTGCAATACTTGCACTTCATTCAAAAAATGAATCAAATTCATAAGCTCACATTGGTCAATTCCAAAAAATCATTTTAGCAGATTCAGATTTTTTTTCAAATAATTTTATTGATTTTGCTCAAATATCTAATCACATAAAATTTTCTGGAATTTTATCAAAATTTACAGTTTTAATAATTCAATTTTCTCAAAATTTATCTGAAATAATAAAATCTACTGGTAGAATTAATTCTTTATTTAATTTTTTAGCTGTTTCTATAATATTTTTTGCTTCTTCTAATAAATCATTTTCTACTAAACTTTTTCATATTTCATATCACTCAGCTTTTAAAAAAGTAAAAGCCATTGCTCAACCAATAATAATTTTATCTACTTTTTCAAGTAGTTTTTTTATTGTTAATAATTTAGAACTTACTTTTGCTCAACCAACTATTGCTATAAAAGGTCTTTCAGGATTATTTATTTTATCTTTGAAATATTTATTTTCCTTTTGTAATAAAAACCCTGCTGCTTTTTCTCATTCTAAAAAATAATCAGTTATTTTGTCTACTGAAGTGTGGCTTCTATGACTTACTCAAAATGCATCATTAATATAAATTTCTCACATTGAAGCTAATTCTTTAGCAAAATTTTCATCATTTTTTTTCTCTCTACTATCAAATCTTAAATTTTCTAATAATAAAATTTCTCCTGATTTTAATTTTTTTGCTTGTTCTATAGTTTTTTCATCACTAACTCAACTAGCTAAAATTATTGGTAATCTTAATAAAGCTCTCAAAACTCTCTGAACTGGAGCAAGACTAAAATTTTGCTCAAAGTCTTTTGGTCTTCAAAGGTGACTAGAAATAACTATAGAACAATTATTTTTTAATAAATATTTTATAGTTTTTAAAACAGCATTTACTCTTGTATAATCAGTAATAATTCCATTTTTATCAAAAGGAACATTAAAATCACACCTTAAAAAAACCCTTTTATTTTCTATATCTATATTTTGAATTTTTTGTAGCATTTTATATAAAGTTAATTTAAAAAAATAATAAGGAAAACTATTATAACTCATATCTGAATCTTTTCTCTTCTACGAATAGAAAAGGGCTACACTCTACTAATTTCTTAACCTTAGTTCACCTTTCTCTTAAGTAGACCTTAAAGTGCCCCTTGTGGGTAGAAAGTACCCGTAGGGGGATAGAGTTATGAAAAGTTTAATCAATTTACTTCCCAATCAAAACTACCATATCAACTAATCTATTAGAATATCCCCATTCATTATCATACCAAGCCATAATTTTTAATAAATTTCAACCTACAACTTGTGTCATATCTGGAGCAATAATACAACTACTAGAATTTCAAATAAAATCACTTGAAACTTTCATTTCATTATCAATTTCTATTAAACCTTTATAATCTCAAATACTTAAATTTTCTAAAAATTCATTAATTTCTTCTTTGCTAGTATTTTTATTTAAAACAAAATTTATATCAATCAAACTAACATTTGGAGTTGGAACTCTAACTGCTTGTCCATGAATTTTTCCAATTAATTCTGGCATAATTTTAGTTATGGCCTTAGCTGCTCAAGTACTTGTTGGAATCATATTTAAGCTTCCTGATCTTCATTTTCTTCTATCTTTAGGATTTTTTGCATCAAGTAAATTTTGACTAGCAGTATAACTATGAATTGTTGTCATTATTGCTTTTTCTATTCAAAATTCTTGATTAATTACTTTTGTTAAAGCTCACATTCAATTAGTTGTACAACTTGCATTACTTATAATTTTTTCTCAATTATAATCTTTTTCATTTACTCAAATCACAAAAGTTGGAGTATCATCTTTTGCAGGAGCTGACATAATTACTTTTTTTACTCAATTTTTTAAATAAGATTTAGCTTTTTCAGTTGTTAAAAAAGCTCAAGTACAATCCAAAACTATTTCAGCTCACTCTTTTCAAAAATCTAAAACTTCAATATTTCTTTCAGATAAAATTTTTGCTTTAACTCTTTTTCAAATATATAAATATCAATTTTTAACTTTTACTTCCTCAGAATTATTTCAATGAACAGAATCATATTTTGTTAAATATTCTATTTCACTATGAGGAGTACTTGAATTTATAGCCACCAATTCACAATCATCTCTCTTAGAAATTATTTTAGCCACACAAATTCAAATTCTCCCATATCAGTTTATTGCAATTTTTGTTTTTTTAACTTTCATTTTTTTATAATTAAAAAACTATTTATTTTATTATAATGATTTTATAATAAAATAAATAGTTTTTTGATGTGAGTGTTTAGTATAGATAAATTTGATTTAATAGAAAATTTAAATATTATACTTACAATATTTAAATAAATATATAATTATGAAAGAAAGAAAAAAAGAACAAAAAACTAGTTCTGTAATTGATATGAAAAGTTATAATGAAGCTATGGGAGCATTGAATGATTTAATTAATAGAAATAGTGCTAAATGAAAAAAATAGAAAATAATTTTGATGAAAATGAAAAAATTTTTAAAAGTAAAAAGATTTTTGATTTTATAAATGATGAAAAGTTAATAGAAAATTTGTATGATTTTTTAGCTTATGTTTCAATTATAGCATTTTTTGAATTAAATAAACTAGAGAATAAAAAAATAATTGAATTAAAAACTCATACTGTTATAATTTATTTAGGTTCAATAATAGAATCTGTTTTGTATTATTTTATAAATGAAATTTTTATAAATAATGAAAAAAAGAGGAAAAAATATTTAAAAATAAAAGAATTTAAATCTATTCAAAAAATAAAAATTTCAGAAGAAAGTAATAAGGAATATCATTTTTGTGAAGTTTTCGAAAAAGAAATAAGTTTAAATGATACAATAAATTTTAGTTCTTTAATAAATTGAGCTAAAGATAATAAAATATTAAGTGAAGAAATAGTTGAAAAAATTAATAATATTAGAAAACTTAGAAATAGTATTCATATAAATGTTTATAAAACTTGAGAATTAATTAAATTTGATGAGTTAAAACAAATTTTTATAGATACAAAAGATATATTAGATTATATTGAAGAAAAATTAGAAAATAAATAATTTTTCAAACTAAACAAAAAAATATAAAAATATTGTTTTTTTGTTTTTTTATTTATAATTAAAATATTACAAAGGGCTAAAGCCACTCTGTTGACATTAATTTCTAATTTTAAATTATTATGAAAATCCTAGATATTGTTTCTCCTTGAGTTATTTATGGGGAAGATTTGAAGAAAGTTTATGCCTTTGCTAAGGAAAATAAGTTTGCTATTCCTGCTATTAATGTAGTTGGAAGTAATTCTATTAATTCTGCATTAGAAGCTGCTAAAGAAGTAAATTCTCCTATTATTATTCAATTTAGTAGTGGTGGTGGAAAATTTAATTGAAGCAATTGATTAGACACTGTTAAAGCTCAAGTTTTGGGAAGTGTTGCTGGAGCATTGCATGTTCATACTTTGGCTGAGGCAATGTGAGTAGTTGTGATTTTACATACTGACCACGCTAATAAAAAGGCTCTTCCTTGGATTGATGGATTACTTGAAGAAAATAAAAAATATTTTGAAAAAAATAATAGACCACTTTTTTCTTCTCATATGTTGGATTTATCAGTAGAAACTTTAGAAGAAAATATGGAAATTTCTACTAAATATTTCAAAGAATTTAATAAATTAAATATTGGACTTGAAGTTGAAATTGGAATAACTGGAGGGGAAGAGGAGTGAGCAGATTCAACAAGTGATAAAAGTAAAATGTATACTTCTCCAGAAGAATTATTATATGCTTATGAGGAATTATCTAAAATTTGAGATAATTTCACAATTGCAGCTATGTTTTGAAATGTTCATTGAGTTTATAAACCTTGAAATGTTGAACTTAAACCAGAAATATTAGACCAAGCTCAAAAATTTATTTGAGAAAAAGTCAGAAAAAATAAACCACTTGATTATGTTTTTCACTGATGAAGTTGAAGTGAAGAGTCAAAAATCAAACAAGCATTAGATTATTGAGTAATAAAAATGAATGTAGATACAGATACTCAATGGGCTTTTTGGGAATGAACAAAAGAATTTAGTGAAAAAAATAAAGATTATATGCAATCTCAAATCTGAAATCCAGATTGAGAAGATCTACCAAATAAAAAATATTATGACCCAAGAAAATGGTTATCAAGTGCTCAAAATTCTATGAAAAATAGAATAATTAAGGCTTTTGAAGATTTAAATGCTGTAGGGAGAAATTAGAAATTTATTTAATTAACCCCGGGGTCTAGTACAAAAATTAAGAACTATACCCCGGGGTTGTAATCTGATATTTATGCAAAACATACTAGATAAAATATTCCAAATAGCTATAGAAATAGATGAATTAATAAAAACAAGCTCAACCTGAAAAATTGAAGATTCACAAAATTCAAGTTGAGAAGTTCAAGCAAAACTAGATGTCTTAAGTGATATTTTAGTTGAAACAAAATTAAAAGAATTGGGCTCATCCCCTTTATGAAAGGGGATTATAGGGGAATTTTGATGAATAAAATCTATAGTTTCAGAAGAAAAGCCTTGAATTATAGAAGTAAATAAATCTTGAAAATATTTAATTGCTTATGATCCACTTGATGGTTCTAGTTTGATTGATGTAAATTTATCAGTTTGAACAATTTTTTGAATTTATGAAAATGATTTTAATTGAAAAAATTTAGTTGCCTCTGCTTATATTGTTTATTGACCAAGAGTAGAAGTTGTTTTTGCTGATGAAAATTGAGTTAAATTTTATAGAAAAAATACTCCCCTCCTTACTAAGGAGGGGTTGGGGGTGGTTTTTGAAGAAATAACTTTAGAAAAACTAAATAATAGGTGAAAAATATTATCTCCTTGAGCTCAAAATTCTTTATGGCCAAAATATCATAAAAATTTAATAAATAATTTTTGGGAAGAGTGATATAAACTAAGATATTCTTGATGAATGGTTCCAGATTTACATCAAATATTATTAAAATGATGAGGATTATTTACTTATCCAGAATTGAAGGGAAAGCAAAATTGAAAATTAAGAAAACTTTTTGAAGTATTCCCATTTGCATTTATTTTTGAAAAATTATGATGACAAGCAATTGATAAAAACTGAACTAGAATTCTTGATTTATGATATGAAAAACTACATGAAAGTACTAGCTGTTATTTTTGAAGTGAATATGAAATTGATAAAGTTAAAGACTTTTTAACAAAGAAATAAAGTTTTTTTTGCATTTTTTAATTTAATAATATAATCAACTAGTAACAAAAAAATATTAAAATATTTTTTCTGTAAATTCCCCTATAATCCCCTTTTATAAAGGGGATGAGGACATAATTAATTAAATAATAAAATATTATGGCAAAAACATATATTGATGGAACTAGCTGTAAAGCTATAAGTGGACAATTTTGAGAATTTTTTAATGTTTCTATAAATGTTGAAAAATTACAACAGTATGCAAATGAAAAAGGGTATGTAAATATGGTTATGAGTAAAAGAAGGGAAGTAGGACAATATGGAGATACTCATTATTTTACACTTAATGAATATAATCCAGAAGCTAATCAAAATTCTACTCCAACTAATAATGCACCACAAAATAATTCAAGTGATGAAATTAGTGTTGAAGATGTACCATTTTAGTCAAAAAAAATTCAAAAAAAAGAAAAAATATTTTTTCTTTTTTTTTTCTGTATAAAAAAGGGCTCCTTTCGTGATAGCAGGAAAAATCTAGAAAAAATAATAGCTATAAATTATATTATAATGCTATTAAAACATATAAAAAAGAGAAGAAAAGTTTTAAATAAACTTTTTTCTCTTTTTTTGTTGATTTTT
>JAUZRO010000210.1 GCA_030950465.1 Candidatus Altimarinota bacterium
TGATATAGAAAATGAAGAAGTTATTAATTTAATAAAAAATAATAATTTAATTTTCTTTTGAGGTGAGCAAAATGTATTAAATTATAATCATAAATTTTATTATACTAAAAGAATAATAAGAGATGATAATAAAGATACTTCTTGTAATATTTCTGAAGTAAAAGTAGAAAATAATAATATAGTTTTATGAAAGGAAAAAAAATGATATTGTAATACAATCTGATTTTTTAATATTTGATTTTCAGAAATAAAAAATAAAAATATTTATAAAATAATTAATTATTATGATTTAATAGAAAAACAAAAATTATCACAAGCCATATCTTATAAATATTTTACTCTATGAAAAGATGAAATAGAAAAAGATTATATTAAAAGATATGATGAATTCAAAAAAACTTTTAATAAAAATTATAATTTTAATGAGAAAGTAGAAATTAATTTAATAGATTTTAAAGAAATTTGAACTAATAAATTGAGCTATACTGTAATTATAAATTATGAAAGTTGAAAACTTGAAAAATATGAAATTACATCTGAAGTTATTGAATGAATGATAGAAGCTATAAAAACTTTATCAGTAAAACAAATTTATTAAGAAATAGATTTTTTGTAAAACTACAATTCTATCTTATTTGATAGATATTGCACATTATGTATTATACCATATATGAAATTTTTATATTTACTTCTTACATAAATTCTATATAATTATATTATAGTATATTTACTAAAAAAAGGAAACATTTATTTTAAATAATTAAAAAAATATTATGAAAAAAAATATAATAAGTAAAATATTAATATCAAGTATATTAATATTTGGAATATTAAATATAGTTGCAGTAAATGCATGAGAATTTGATGAATTAGATTGATTATTAAATATGCAAGAAGAATTTAGTTGTAGTTCTATAAATAATGAAATTAAAAAATATTGAGATTATAAAAGAAAAATAGATAATTTATTCACACAATTATCAAAAAAAGATGAAACTATTAAAAATAAATATTTTACAAAAATAGATAATTTAACTAAAAAATATTTAGATAAATTAGATGAAGTAAAACAAAAAAAACTTTATACTGTTATTGGTTATTTAAAGTGTGAGAATAGAGAATTATTAAGACCAAATTTATATAAAAAGGAATATTGATTAGATAAAGTATTAAAAAATATTGAACAAAATGTTAATAAATTTAAATTTACTTCAACAGAAAGTGTTTGAGATATTATAAATATTGTTTGACCTACTTATGTTGCTAAATGAGAATTAGAAAGAATAACAATATTAGATTTGGAAAAATTAATTTGATATAAATTTAAGTGAATTAAAAAATATAATTTTTGAAATGATAGTTTTTGATTATTGAGTGTTTCAAAAAAATGAGATTATCTTTTTTTAGAAATGCAAGCTAACCTAGGTTGATGAAGTTATGGGTTTTATTTTGTTTTAGATAGTGAATTAAATTTAAAAAAGTATAGATGAGTAGAATTTATTTGAGATAAAGCATATTTATGGGATAGAAAAAATAATATTGATACAAAAACAGAAATTTTAAATTTAAATAGTGAAAGTTTTGTAACTAAAGATATTGACTGATTAGAATGGGCAGTTGAATGATATACTAAAAGCCAGTTAGTAATTATTTATGAGTGAAATAAAAAATATTGAGTAATATGAAAAAATAAGATATTTGATATAGAAAATGAAGAA
>JAUZRO010000211.1 GCA_030950465.1 Candidatus Altimarinota bacterium
TATAGCAAGGTGGCTTTAGCCCCTTGTAATTTTTTAATTAAAAATTTACTACTCATCATATAATCATAAAGAAAAATATAGCAATATTTATTGAAAGACTTAATATTCCTCTACTAATAAATATTAAAAGGCTTCAAAAAATTATATATATTAATATAAAAATTCCATTAAAATTTATATTAATATTAACTAATTCAACTTTTATTAATGAAAAATATATTATTATTAAAATTGAATATATATATATAAAACTGATAAAATAAGTATTTAATAATTTTAATAATAACAATAATAATTCTATAAAATGATTATATCATTTTATAATTTTAGTATAAGAAACTATTTTACCTGTTTGTTTTGCTTTTAAAATAGTTATATTTTGTTTAACTACTTTTGATTTAATTTTTAAATCTAATAATTTTTCTTTTTCTCATTTTTTAAAATATTTAAAATATGTTTTAAATATTTCTTTTTTTAATTCTTTTTCTTTGTCACTATATTTTTGAATTAATAACTTTGTTTTCCAGTAAGATGTTGATTCTTTATCTATTTTATTTTTAATCTTATTTTTAGAACTATTTTCTTTTTTAAAAGAATTTAATTTTTCTTTTATTCAGGAAATAAAGGTATTTATAATATAATTTATATCTTTATCTTTTTCTATAAAAGATTCTTTAGAACCAATTTTTTTAAGAAGCAAATTAGTTTCTGATAAGTATTTTTTTGATTTAGAAGATTTACTTTTTTCTAAAATACTTAATTCAATTTTTCAAATTTTCATTAGAGCTAACTCTCAAATTTCTTTTAATTTAGCTATATTTGTAGTTTTTTTTAGTTTTATAATTAAATTATAAATAGTTTTTATTTTTTGTTTTTTTATTAAATCTACTTCTTTTTCATTAGCATTATCAAGAATATGTTTTAATTTTATTAAAACAAAATCTATTAATCTATAAGTTTCCTCAAGTTCTTTTTTTAAATAAAAATTATCTAAGTTTTTCTTTTCTAGTTTAGTTTCTTCTTTTTGTTTTTTAACAGATTTATTTTTAAAATTTACTGAATTATAAAGATTATATTGTTCTTCTAAATGCTTTACAATATCTAATTTTATTCCTTCTGATTTATTTTCATCTGTTTGTGAATATAAAAATTTTACTTTATATTCAAGTCATTCTTTTAGTTTTACATAAACTTTAAAAGGGTCTGTTGCTACAACTTTTCATTTTTTTATATTTCAATTTTTATCTACTGCTTCAAATATGAATTTGTGTCATTTAATTTTATCTTCATTAAGTTCTTCAACACCTAAAATAGAATATCATTGAGAATGAACTTTTTTTCTTGCCTCCACATCAGAAATAGCATTCAATACAATTGAATACTTTTTTTGGTCTTTGGATACTGATATTTTATATCTAGGCACTTAATATTTAAATTAATATATAAATTAGGCTATATTTA
>JAUZRO010000212.1 GCA_030950465.1 Candidatus Altimarinota bacterium
AGGAAAATATAAAGTTTTGTTTTTTTCTCACTCAATTTTGTTTGCATAATTTTGTTTTAATAAATTATTATTCTATAAATAATATAAATATTTAATATAAAAGCAAAAAAAAGTTGTAAATACAACTTTTTAATTATTTTCTTCTATAAGCTCTTTTTCATATTTTTTTATAAGTTTTTGTTCTTCTAATAAAATATCTTTTAACTCTTTTTTTTGCTCTTTATCCATATTAACAATAGAAACTAAAAAATCTTGTTTTTCATTATTATCTAATCAAGAATCTATAATCATATTTTCTAATTTTGTAGTTTTCTTTTTTCATAAAGATATATAAAAATAATTTCATTCCTCATCTTTAACTCTTCAATATAATATATTTCTTTTATAGATAATATATTTAATTAATTCTTTTTCATTTATATTTTCATTAGAAAAATAAGAGATATCATCTTCATTGAATTTAGATGTAAAAGATATAAAAAATTGTTTTTCTATTTCTGTAAATTCTTTATTATTTAGAATTAATCTAAAATAATTATAAAATCTAGCATAATTTGAATTAAAATCAATATATTCAATTCAGTTGAAAGTTATAATTCAATTTTCATCATTTATTTTTATATTTTTATCTAAATTCATATTTCTTTTATTAATAATTAAGTAAAAATATATTATCATAATAAAATTAAAAAATTATATAAATTTTTGCAATATTTTTCTAATTTCATATAAAAAACTATAATCTTTTCTATTTATCCAAACTAGCTTTCACCAAACCAACAAACAATGGATGAGGTTTTTCTAATCTTGACTTAAATTCTGGGTGAGATTGAGTAGCTATAAAGAATTTATGATCTTTTATCTCTATAAATTCAGCTAAATCTCTATTTGGACTTTTCCCTGAAATAACTAAACCTTTCTCTTCTAATATTTTATGATATTTTGAGTTTACTTCATATCTATGCCTATGTCTTTCTGTAATAATCAAATTGTCCCCCTCTATTGTAAAGAGAGGGGCTAGGGGTGAGTTATGATTGTTCTCCTTATATAACTTTTCTGCTAAACTTCATTTTTTTAATTTAGCTTCATAACTTCATAATCTCATTGTTCATCATTTTTCAGTAATTAGTTTTTGTTCTTCCATTAAATCAATAACTAAATTATTTGCTTTTTCATTAAATTCTAAAGAATTAGCATCTAATAATCCACATTTATTTCTAGCATATTCTATAACTGCAACTTGTAATCAAAGACATATTCAAAGAAATGGTATATTATTTTCCCTCAAATATTGTACAGTTAAAATTTTTCATTCAACTCATCTATTTCAAAAACCTCCTGGAATTAAAACTCATGAAATATTTTTCAAAATATTTTGTAGGGAATGAAAATTTTCATTCCCTACTTTATTTTCATTCCCTACATTATTTTCTTTTTCTATCTTTTCTGCATCTATCCAAACTAAATTTACTTTACAATTATTTTCAACTCATGCATGAATAAAAGATTCTGAAATACTTTTATATGTATCTTGAAATTGTGTATATTTTCATACAACTCAAATATTTACTTCTTTTTTAGGATTAGTAATTTTATTTACTAATTTATTCCAATTATTTAAATTTGCTTTAAAATCTGAAACCTCTAATTTATTTCAAATTAATTTTAATAAGTTTTGAGAATTAAAATATTCTGGCACTTTATAAATTGTAGACACATTTTTAGCTTCTATAATAGCATCTGTGCAAATATCACAAGTTCTTGAAAGTTTATCTTTTATTTCTTCTTCTAATTCAACTTCTGTTCTATAAATAATAGCATCTGGAATAATTCAACATTTTCTTAATTCTACAACTGAAGATTGAATTAATTTTGTTTTTACTTCTCAAGAATAACTTAAGTGTAATAATGGTGCAACAATCATATAAAAAACATTACTTTTTCATAAATCTTTTTTCATTTGTCTAATTGCTTCTAAAAATGGAGCTGATTCAATATCTCAAACAGTTCCTCAAACTTCAATAATTGTAAAATCATAATTTTTAGCAGTTTCTAAAATTTGTTCTTTTATTTCATTTGTAATATGTGGAACTATTTGAACAGTTTTTCATAAATATCAACCTACTCTTTCCCTATTAATTACAGCTTGATAAACTTTTCAAGTAGTAATATTATTTTCTTTAGCTAAATTTTCATCAGTAAACCTTTCATAATTTCAAATATCCAAATCACATTCCCCTCAATCCTGAGTTACAAAAACTTCCCCATGTTCATAAGGACTCATTGTTCCAGCATCAATTTGCAAATAAGGGTCCATTTTTATCATTCAAACACTTTTTCCAGCAGATTTTATTAATCTACCGATTGAAGAAGAAGTTACTCACTTCCCTAAACCAGAAATTGCTCAACCAGTTACAAAAATTAATTTCATAAAATAATTTTATTTAAATAAATAAAGTCTTTGTTATTAAAATCATATTTTATCAAGTTTATCAGATATTTTATTTAATTTTAAAACAACTTCTTTATCCCCCATAATTCAATCCATAAAATCATTATCTATTTCAAATTTAACTATTTCTGGTTTATCTGTAAACTTTTGCATAAAATATCTAATAACCATACTTCAATCTAATCATTTTTCTTTTGATATTCTCAAAAAGTTTTCCTTAAGTTCACTATCTAACCTAAGTTGATATGTTGTCATTTTTATTGTAATTACAATGTAATGATTTTATTATATATTTTTCTATTTTTTTTGCAAATTTTATTTTTTCAAAATTTCTAAAACTTCATCAAAAACTTCCTCTGGAGTTATTTCACTTGTATCTATAATATGGTCACAATAAATTTCTGCATCTTTTACTTCTCTTTTTAAACTAATTTCTCTATTATTAAATTCCTCCTTACTCATCTCTACTCACCTAGCCTCAATTCTTTCAGCAAACTTCTCTTGAGAAAGGTTTAGAAAAATTGTAGTAATATCTTCTTTTAAATGAGGGTTATTTTTTAAAATATTCTTTAATCACTCCATATCAATTTCTTTCATAATATTTTTTCAAGAAGAAATTCATTTTTCTACATCAACTAATTTTGTTCAATAATAAGCATGATTATGAACATATTCATATTCAAGAAATTCATTATTTTCTATCATCTTTTTAAAACTCTCCTCAGAAATAAAATTATAAATATCTCAATTTACTTCTCATTCCCTCATTTTTCTAGTAACATTGGATTTTATAAATTCCAAATTATCTAATTCCGCCTTTTCAAGGTTTTTTCTAAGAGTTCATTTCCCTGCCCCAGAAGTTCCTAAAATCAAATACAGCTTTCATTTCTTCATAATATTTTTTTATTAATTTAATTATTTTTTTTATTATAATTTAAAAATTAATTTTTACAATCAAAAAACTCAAAAATAAACTTGACATTATATACATATAGTGTTAAGATGTATATGCAAGTCAAAATTAACTTGTTAACAAATTATTATTCTGTAGATAATAGTTTAAAAATAAAAGTCTTAGGAGGACAGAAAATGAAAAAAATAATTACTTTAGTGTTAATATTAACAGGTGCAATATTTGCACAAAACGCTGGTGAATTTTACTTTAAAATTCTAAATACAAATCAATTAATTATAGAAATTGACAATGACATAGTTTATATAAATAAAAAAACTCTAAGTCATACATCTAACACATTTGATTTTACAGTTGCATGGATAGGATTCTCAGGAAAATGTTTAGTATTCTATAAAGATAGAAATAAAGCTTTTAAATTGAGTGGTGAAAAAATTGAAATAGTCGATTTAGAAGAAGAAAGAAAAAAAATTAAATAATCTACAATTCCCTACTACAGATTTGGAGAAAAACAAAAACAAAAATATTTTTTGTAAGTACATTCTGATAAATCTATATTTATTATGATGTGTATTTATGAAAGCAATTTCAAGAAAGACTTTTTAAGTCTTTTTTTGTTGGAGTAAAATTTTTGGGTAAATTAAAACCCTGGGGTCTAGTTACTAATTTGTGAACTTGACCCCGGGGTTGAATGTATGTTTTTAAATCTTCTATTTTAATTCTTTTAATAACTTTTTAAAAGCAATTTCTAAACTTTTTGAATTTGCTGTTATTTTTGATTTTTTTGTATCATAAAACCAAATATCTTTATCTACTAATTCTTTTATTAATTCAAAATCTGCTAATCAATCTTTTCATCTTATAAATTCTCATTTTTTTACTATAACTTTTATTATATTTATAAAAATATTTAATTTATATTTAATTTATATTTAATTTCTTTTTGTGTTTTTTCTTCTACTTTTATATCAAAAACTTTCTCATTATAGTTATTATACCAATCTAAAAGAAGTCAATATTTAACCTGTAATAAATCATCTAATTTTTCCTTATAACTTCAAGTATTTTTATAACTTACTAATACTTGCCATATTTCCCAAACACTTCATCATAAATTTTTCCAAATTTTTTCTACTATTTTTTTATCTATTTTCTCTTTTTCTTCTAACCAATAAAATATATCTTTTTTTGATAAATGTTCCATTAAATAAAAATCACTTGTATTAGATAATTTAGTATCAGAATACAATTCTTCCATATAATAACTGTCACTAGTCAAACAAACTACATGTGCTAGATTATATTGTTTTGTAATACTTATAAAAAATTTAAATAATTCTTCTATTAAAAATAAATTATTTTCTTTATCAAAGAAAATATTTTTTAGATATTGAAATTCATCTAAAATAATCACTGGTTGAATTCATTTTTCTTTTGCTTTTTTTAATTTTTCTAACATCACTCAAAAAATATTTGATTTAAACATTTTTTCATCATCTAAATCCCAACCAAAAAATCAAAAATTAAATTTAACTCAACTCACAATTTCTTTCATTTTTCACTTTAAATTTTCAGGAAAAAATAAATGAAAAAAATAAAGTAGTTTTTTACTACTTTACTTTTTTCTACATATTTTTAAATCAATTATATTCTCATTTTCAAGATATTATTTTATAAATATCAGGTATAGTTTTTCATATTCATATTAGTAAATGAGCTGATATTTTAGTTATTGCTTCCATAGAATTAAATAATCATATTCATCCTCAAATAATTTCATCTCAAATATTGTGAGGATTTTTAGCTTTATTTAATAAGTTTTTTCCAAATAGCTTTGTTGTGAAATTTCAATCTTCTCCAGAAAAGATATTTATATCTTTTTTAATATTCTCTATTAGATCACGAGAATTCTTTATAATTTCTTTTGCTCATTTTATAGCTAATATAAATTCTTTCTTTTTTTCTTCAGATAAATGAGAAGATAATTTTTTTAACTCATCTTCTAATTTTTTAATATCAGTATTATTATTAATTTTATTTTCTAAAGTTAATAATTTTTTTATAGATTCTTTATATATTCAGGGATTTTTTTTAACTCAGAAATTATTAGAAATTTCACTAGAGAGTTTTTCTAATAGACCTGAAGTTGGAATCTCTCAAGAATTGTGAAGTTTATTTTTTATTTTTTCTTTTTCTGAATTAGATAATCTTTCATTCATAATTTATTATTTTATTTTTTAAAATTCACTAAAATCATTAAGCTTATTTTTTAATTCCTCTTCTTCTAATAAAATTTCTTCTAATTTTTTAGTTGCAAGTTTTCAGAATTCTCAATTAGTATCTTCTTTTATTGTATTTTTTAAAAAGATTTTTGCTTTTAATAATTTTCATTTATCAGCATTTATTAATCACATATTTAAATTAATAAGAGGATTTCAAATATTTAATTTTAATCATTGTTTTAAATAATATTCAGCTTTATCATAATCTCAAGATTCTTTATAAATCCATCATTTATATCAATAAAAATTATCATCTTTTGGAAATAATTGTAATGCTTTACTTGTCCATTTATTGGCTAAATTATTTTCTCAATTGATTAATGTATAATATATTGCAAGACTATAATCAGTAGAATTTAATCAATCTCAATTTTCTATAAGATTTTTAAATTCAGCTATCATTTTATCTGTACTTTCTCAGTGTAGATAATAATTATAAATAAGTCTTCTTGAAATATCAACTTTATTTTTATACCCTGATTTTAATGCTTTTATAAAATAAATATTACTTAAAATATATTCATGTAAATTTATATTTATTATACCTAGCATATAATTTACTTTTGGGTCACTAGAATCAATTTTATTATATTTAAGTAAATATTTTTTAGCTTCTTTATAATCTCATATTTCATAATATCATTTTGCTAAAACTTTTATAATAGTTAAATAATCAGGTTTATCTTCTAATATATCTTTGGCTAAAATATTAGTTATTCAGTACATTTGTGCATTAAATAAAGCTACTAAGATTCTTGTATCTAAAGCATATTGTTCTTTTACTTGAAAAGATTCATAATCATTAAATGCTTGTTTAATAAATAATATATTTTGATTTACTCAATTGTAATTTTTTATATAAGTTTTGAATTTATTTTGACAAGTATCTTTATTAAAGATACATTCTACAGAAGTTTTATAAAAAAAAGTATCATCTTTTTCTAATTTAAAACTATCTATATTTTTATAAATTTCTTTAAAATTTAATTTTTCTTTTTCTTTTGGAAGTGTAAAAAAATATGTTATTGCAATTTTTTTAGAATTAATAAATTCAGCTCATACTAATTTTTTATAATAACTATATGCTCTAGGAAATCTATTCATTTCAAAATAAGTATCTCATATCTTTTTTATAATTTTTTTGTCTTCTGGATTTTCTTTTAATGCTTTTAAAAATAAATCTTGTGCAAGTTTATGTTGCTCATTAGCAAAATATGTATCTCATCTTTGTATTAATCATTTTGATTCAAATCTTTTTCTTAAGTTTTCTAATTTATTATCTACTTCTTCTTTAGATATTTTTTCAATTTTTTTATTATTATTTTCAATTTTTGTATTATTATTTTCTATTCTTTTTATTTTTTCACTTTTTTCTATCTCTATAAGTTTTTCATTTCATATTTTATTCATATAGTTTTCAACTAGATAATTTGCTCATAAAATAGTTATTAAACAAATTGTTAGAATTGTAAGTATTTTTCTCATTTTTTTTAGTTTAATTTTAATATTATATATAATATATCAGAAAAAATCAAAATTACTAGAAAAAAGATATAAAAACAAGTTGTGTTTTATAGATTTATTTCTAAAATAATGTTTAATAAAAAAAATAAAAAAAATATGCTTAAAAAAATAGCCTCAAATACAATAGCCCAAATAATTTCAAAAATAATAACAGCTATTATTTCTATTTTTTTATTAAGTATTTTAACTAAATATTTATCAATTGAATGATTCTGACTTTATTCAAAAATATTTAATTATTTAGGAATTTTTGCATTTTTAGCAGATTTGTGATTATATACAATAATGATTAGAGAAATTTCTAACCACCCCCAGCCCCTCCTTAATAAGGAGGGGAGTAGAGATATTTGGCAAAAACATATTGAAAAAATAGTTTGAAATGTATTAACACTAAGAGTTTGATTAGGAATAATTATAATATTTTTAGCATTAATTATAGCTTATTTTATTCCTTGATATAATTCAAATATAGAATTATTATCAATTTTTATAATTTGAATTTTCACATTAATTAGTTTAATGAATTCTACTTTTTTGGCTTATATGCAATCTCAATTAAAAATGGAGTTTTCATTAATATCAGTAGTTGCTTGAAAAATATTAAATTTAATTTTAGTTTTTTCAGTAGTTTTTATATTTTTTAGCAAAGGGTTAAAACCCTCTGTTGATATTTTTTGAGATAATATAATTATATTAATTTTTCTTTCAGCTTTAGTTTGAATTATTTTAAATACTTTATTAAACTATTTTTATTCTAAAAAATCTTGTGAAATAAAATTTAGATTTAATTTAGATTATATAAAATATATTTTTAAAATTTCTCTACCTTATTGAATAGCATTATTTTTAAGTGTAATTTATTTTAAGATAGATATAATTTTGTTATCAATTATGGAATGAGAAAAAGCAAATATTAGTATTGCACTATATTCTTTGCCTATGAAAATAATTGAAGTGTTAATGGTTATTTCAGGATTTTACCTAAATTCTATTTTACCAAAATTATCTAATTTATTTGATGAAAATAATTCTGAATTGCAAAAATTATTAATAATATCATTTAAAATATTATTTTCTTTTTGACTAATAGTTTTAACTTTTGGAACTTTATTTAGAAATAATATTATTGAAATAATAGCAAATAAAGATTATATTAATCCTATAAATCATATCTATTCTTCTACAGATGCCTTTTTAATAGTTTTAGCAGTTTTACTTTTTAATGCAATTTCTCTACTCTTTATTTATATTTTTATTTGAGCAAAGAAACAATCTATTTTACTAAAAATAAATATTTTTATTACTATATTTAATATTATTTGAAATATACTTTTAATTCCAAAATATTCATTTATTTGAGCTTGAATAATCACACTAATAAGTCAGATTTTATTATTAATAATAAGTTATTATTATTCAAGAAAAATTATTAAATTTAATTTTCCAAAAATATTTATATTTAAAATAATTTTACTATCAGTAATAATGTATTTTATAATTAATTTTTTATTACAAAATTATAGTATAAATTTATATTTAGATATTTTAGTTTACTGAGTATTTTGAGCCGGAATTTTTAGTTATTTAGTTTTTAGAGAAATAAAAAAGTAATTTTTACAAAAAAGATTTTTTATATATAATAACTTTATAAATATTTTTAAATTAATAAAATATTATGAATAATTTTATAAGAGCCAAACAGGTTGTTTTTACAAATAATAAATGAGGAGTTTGAAAAACTAGTATTTGTTATAATGTGTGAAAATATTTTGCCTCTCAGTGACATAAAACAGTTTTGGTTGATTTGGATCCTCAGTGCAATTTGTCTATTCAGACTTTTTGAAAAAAGTTTTATGAAGATGAAATTAAGAAAAATAGCATTTATGAAGTTTTGAAGGGATTAATTGAATGAGGTAGAGATATTGATGAAAATATAGATTTTATAAATATTTCTGAAAATTTATCAATATTGCCTGGGAGTATAAATTTGAATTATTATGAAGAATTATTAGTAAATTCTTCATTTTGAATGGCTTCTCAATGACAACAAAGAGGTTTTTTTGATATATCAGCAATTAATAGATTTTTGAGAAAAAAATCTTTAGAACATAATATAGATATTGTAATTATTGACACTTCTCCAAATTTATGATTATTAAATAGAACAATATTTTTAGGTGCAGATTACTTTATTGTACCTACAACACCAGATCTTTTTAGTTTAGAAGGAATTAAAAATCTTTGAAAAATAATGTTTGAATGGAAAAGAATGTGGAATAATACAGCTCTTGCTATGAAAGATTTAAAAGATATTTCTTCTAATTTAATATTAAAATGAGATGCTGTTTTTTTATGATATATAATTAATTCTTATAATGTTTATTGACAAAAACCTATAAAAACACATCAAAAATGGATAGAAGAAATGAAAGAGGAGGTAAAAGAAAATCTTTCATATAAACATTGTAAAAATGGATTAGTTGAAATTTCATATAATGAAGAAATTTGAAGGTTTCAAGATTATTGAAAATTATCAAGCTTATCTCAAGAGAAAAATAAGGCAATTTTTGAATTCAATAAATCAGAAATTGAAACTTTTTGAACAAAAGAAAATTTAGAAAAAGCAAAAAAAGAAATCATTAAAGTTTATGAAGAAATCGTTGAAAGAATAAATAAATGGTAAAATAATTTTTATTTAATTATTTTAATTAATCAATTCAGAGTATTTATCTGAATTTTTTTTATATCAGATTTTCTTTTTATTTCTAATTCTAGAATTTTTGTACCAGAACTACAACTTCATGATAAAGTCATATTAGATCATTCTATAAATATAGTTCAAGTTCAGATATTACTTCAAGAAAAAGTATTTTTAGCTGTTTTATTATTTAAATCAAAACATTTTATTTGAGATATACTTTCAAATTTATCTGAAAAATTTACATCTTTATTAAATAAAGTATAGTCATAAGAAGTTGCTCCACTAAAATATTCTGTTTTCATAACTCAGCTTCAACTAGTAGAAAAATCTATTTTATATTTTTTTGGAACATATAAATCTATTCCAATTCATCTTCATAATAATGCATTATTTCTAATTTCTTCTAAATTATTTGTTATCTTAATTGCTTTTGTTTCTACCTTCTGTTTATTAGAAATATTATTAAAAGATAAAAAATTTGAACCAAGTATTAAAATAGCAATAATTGCTATTACTACCATAAGCTCTATCAATGTAAAGGCTTTGTTTGAAAAATTTTTCATAAAAAAAGGTTGATTAATAATAAATATTTATATAATTCTATTGTACTGAAAAATAGAAGTTTACAATTAATTTTAAATGAAAATGAAAAGATATATTATTAGTATTATATTATTAAGTTCTGTTTTAGGTTTTAACTTAAACTATTCTTCTGCTGAAGAAAATATTGCTACTGAAGAAAAAGAGGTTAAACAATTAAAATTAAATTGAGCAGAGGTTATTTGAAAAAAAGAAATTGAATTAGAATTTTGATCTAAAATTGATTCTAATTGAAATAATGATATTTCTGTAAGAAATATTTGAGATGACTCAAAAGAAATATATGTAGATAATTATACTGTAAAAGAAGAAAAAGTTTTAATTACTTTAGAAGAAGAATTAAAATCAAATACTGAATATGAAATTATTATTTTCTCTATAATGTGAGAAAATGGTTCAACTATAACTTCAGGTTTAGATTGAGCTTTAAAATTCACTTCTCCAGATTTAACTATATTTGATGAAAAAATTATTGATTTACCATCTACTTGAGTAGAAGAAGTTAAAATAGTAGAAGAAGTTAAAATAGTAGAAGAAAATATTGATTTACCATCTGCTTGAGTAGAAAAAGTAGAAGAAAATATTGAAGTAGTTGCATGACAAAAAGAAGAATTAGTTAAAACAGGCCCAGAACATGTTTTACTTGCTATATTAGCATTGATTTTATCTGGATTAATTTGATATACTTTTAATCAAAGAAAAAATAAAAAAATATAAAAAATTCAAGTTCAGTCATAATAAAATCTATTTTTTTCCTGACTGGACTTAATTTAAAGTCCAGTACAAACATTATATTTAGATTTTATAAGTACTGAACTTGATTAGACTATTATTTTTTTTATTGCTTTTATATTTTAATTTTTTTATAAATTGGAAATAATAATCAGATAATTGTTATATTTTTATAAAAAATGAGTTTATTTAAATAATATATATCTTTTTTATATTTTTCAATATTTTTTCAAATCTTATCAGATCTTTGTATTATTAAATTTCTTAAATAAATAAATTTAGCTTCTTTTATTAATTTAGGATGTTTATTACATATTTTAAAAATAAAATTTATTTCATGATGAATAAGTTTTTTTGTTTTTAATATTAAATATAAGTCTAGATTATTATTACTTTGACTAAATTCAACTTTTCTAAGATTTAAAATTTCATGAAAAATATCTTCATGTTTATTTAAAAAAAGATTTGATATCTCAAAAACGGAAGGAATTAAAGCAGTTCTCTCTAAAAAAAGCTTCTTTATCTCTTCTTCTAAAAGATTTATTTTATTTTCACTATATTTTAAAAATATATAATACAAGAAAATAATTACTGTTAATGTTATTAATATATATATAAATATACTCATTTTTTTATTTTTAAATTATATTTATAATAATTATATATTATAATTACTATTATTGCAAAAAAAATGTTAGTTTAATTTTTTTTATAAAAATAACTTTCTTTTTTTTTGATACAATAAGAACTAGAGTTAGTTTTTAACAATTAATTAAAAAAATATGGAGAATAAAATAAATAATTCAGTTATAAACATGGTACCGGCCCCTAGACTGAAAAAGTTAACTTCAGGGACCGGTATTTCAGTTATTATTTAACTAAGAATAAAAAGTATTTTCAACTATTAACTTTTTTAGAAGAACCAAGTGAATATGAGGTAAATTTTGCTCAACAACTAATTTAACTTGTACAGATCCAAATGACTTAATAATACCAATAGATTGATTAATAGCATATTACCCATTAAAAGATAATGCAAATGATTCCTCTTGAAATTGAAATAATTGAATAGAAAAAGGATGAGTTGATTTTAGTTGATGAATTGCAGAATTTAGCTGAGCTAATTATATAGAATTACCTACTTGAATTCCTTTAAGTAAAAAATGAAGTGCAACTTTTAGATAAATAAAAAATGTGATATAATAACTACTGAAAGGTTAATATATTACTAAAAAACAATTATGACAAAAGATTACAAGCATATAACAATATTTGATAGACAAACAATACAAATACAATTAAAAAATCTCTCAATATTCTTTGACTATTTTTATTTATTTATTATACTAGTCTTGACAAATGTTGCTAATATATATAGCATCATTTTTTTATTAAATTAAATATTTTTATGATAAAATATATAAAGGATTCTATTAGAGAATTGAAACATGTAGTATGGCCAACTAGAGAGGAAACTAATGGTTATTTTATAACTGTTGTAATAGTTTTAATAGCTTTTGGTCTATATTTATTTATAGCTTCTACTGTTTTTACTAAATGATTATTTGGTTTAAAAGATATTGTAGATAATAATTCAGTTGAAAATACTATAGTTTTACCAGAAACTAAAGTATTTTCAACTGAAGTTGAGATTCCTAAGATTGATTCAGTTGAAATAAAAACTGAAGAAAAAGTTGAAGTTGAAGTAAAAACTGAAACTACAAAATAATAATTTATAAAATATACACCATGTTAAAGGCAAAACCAGAGTGGTATGTTATACAATGTATTTCTTGAACTGAAGAAAATGTTAAATCTTCTTTATTTCAAAGAAGAGAAAGTTTATGAATGGAAGATTATATTCTAGATGTATATGTTCCAACTCATGAAATAGTTACAACTAAAAAGAATTGAACAAAATCAGTTAAAAAGAAAAATATTCTACCTTGATATTTGTTAGTAGAAATGATTGTTATGAATGAAAGTTGGTATATAGTTAGAAATACACCAAATGTAACATGATTTTTAGGAGCTTGAAATATTCCAGTTCCAGTTAGTTGAGAAGAATTAGAAAGATTAAAATGAAAAGTAGCAGAAAATGCACAAAATTATTCAAATGAATTTTTGATTTGAGATTTAGCTAATATTACTTCTGGACCATTTGAATGAAGTGAATGAAAAATTACTGAAATTAATGAAAAAAAGGGTTTAGTTAAAATGGAAGTTGATGTTATGGGTAGAAATACTCCAGTAGAATTAGATTTTGCTCAAGTTAAAGTTATTAGATAATAATAATAAATATGAAAATTTTTCAATTATTACTTATTTCAGTTTTTGTATTCATTTTGAATATTTGACTTTATTATACAAGTGAAAGTTATAGATGATTTTTACAGAATATTAAATGAGAAAAAATTCTAAAAGAAGTTAATGATAAATATACAATTAAAGAAGAAGAGATTGAAAAATCTCTTGAAGATGAATTAAATGAAAAAATTATAGATAATAAAGTAGAAGCTACTATTGAACTAAACTCAAAAAATAGCTTAATAGAAAAAATAGAATTTGTACAAAATAAAGGTGAAAAAAATATAGAATTATCAAATTTTTCTGAAAATCTTCTTGATAAATTTTATGTAAAATTTTGAAATACTTATTTTACTCAATTGGAAGAACATTCTAGTTTGATGTGAGTAACTTCTGAATATCCAGATAAATATTTTGAATATTATAATTCAGAATTAACTCTATATTTTTTCCCTACAAAAAGCTATAAAGAAGTAAGAGAAATTTTTGAAATAGAATCATATTGAACAATATTTTCTATAAATGAACTGGATAATTTTTGAGAAGAATCTTTTTATATTAATTTATGAGAAGGATACAAAGATGATTATATTAGATTTATTTACTCAAAAGATAATAATGTAGTTTGAATAAAAGTTTCTAAAAATGAGTATAACTCAATTAAGAATATTATTAAATAATTAAATATTATGGCAGATAAAATTTTTGTTACACAGGATTGATTAAATAAAATGAGAGATGAATTAATACATCTTAAAGAAGTTGAAAGAGTTAATATAGCTGAAAGACTTAAAGAAGCTATTTCTTTCTGAGATCTTTCTGAAAATTCTGAGTATGAAGAAGCAAGAAATGTTCAATCTCAAGTTGAAGTTAGAATTTCTGAACTTGAATCTCAATTAAAAAATATTGAAATAATTGATGAATCTAAAAAAGATTCTTCAAAAGTAAATATGTGAGATAGTGTTAAAATAAAAAATTTAGAAAATAATGATGAAGAAACTTATTTAATTGTAGGTACAACTGAATCAGATATTTTATCTAAAATACCAAAAATTTCTAATGAATCTCCAGTTTGAAAAGCTATTATGGGTAAGAAAAAAGGTGTTTCTGTGAAAATTAAATCAGATTGATGAATTACAGAATATAAAATTTTAGAGATTAACTAAAACAAAAAAAATGGATAATTTTTTTTATTCACATTTAATTTTAATACCAGTTTGTGCTTTCTTACTAAGTATATTTTTAAAGTGATTATTTGTTTTTATATCTACTTGAAGAATTGATTTAAGTAGAGCTTTATGAAGCTGATGAATGCCTTCTGCTCATAGTGCAGTTGTAGTTTCGCTAGCTACTGCAATTGCTATAAAATATTGAGTAAATTCAGACTTATTTGCTATAACTATGGCATTTACAGGTATTATTATTTATGATGCATTGAATGTTCGTTTTGAAGCTTGATTACATGCTTCAACTATAAATGATTTTTTATGAGAAAAAAGATTTAAAGAATCACTTTGACATCTGCCAAGTGAAGCATTTGCTTGAAGTATGTTATGAGTAATAACAGCTGTAATATTAAATTTGTTTTAAAAAAAGTAATGTAGAGATGTCCATTTATGGCATCTTTTTTTGTGAAAAGTTTTTGTTAAAAAATTAGATGCCATAAATGGACATCTCTACATTAAATTAGTTATCTTTTTATTTGTTCTAAAATTTCATTAATTTTATATTTATTAATTTTTATAGCAAAACCTATATTTTGATTTGAATTAATAATTAAAGTATTTATTCAAATAACTTCTCATTTTAAATTAATTAATGGTCATCCAGAATTTCAAGGGTTTATATTTGCATCAGTTTGGATCAAATTTTCTAAATTAATATAATTATTTTCTATTTTTCTATTTAATCAGCTTATTATTCAAAAACTTACAGAATTATTAAATTTAGATAAAGTATTTCAAATAGCAATTACAAACTGTCATATTTTTAGATTATTATTTTTTTCTATAAAATTTAGTGGAATAATATTCAAAGGGCTGAAGCCCTCTGTTGATAATACTTTTAATAGTGCAATATCTTCTTTTTTATCAGAATAAATAATTTTTGCTTTAAATTCTTTTCAATTATTTAATATAATTATATATTTAGAATTTTTATTTTTTACAACATGATTATTTGTAATAATTATTCAATCTTTATTTACAAAAAAACCTGTCCCACCTCAAACTTTATTATCAAAAAATCACCATTTATTATTTTTATAAATATCTAAATCTTTTTCTTCTATTATACTGACTATAGATGGAGAAGATTTTTCTGATATATTAATTATTTTATTTTCTAAAGATACCACCCCTAGCCCCTCCTTATTAAGGAAGGGGGAATTTATAAATATAAAACTAGAAAAAGCTCAAATAATTGAGAATAAAATAATTATTAGTATAATATTTTTTTTCATAAATTTATATTTAAATATTTAAAATATTTATTTATTTTATTTATTTAAGTATAAAAATCAAAATTAATTTAATTTAATTTAATGTAAATTTTTGGTTATGCTTTTTTTGAAAATGAATAAGTTTATAATTAGTTTGATTATATTTTTGAAAGGTGTATTATTTAGGGAATAGAATTTAATTAAAGAAATATGTCAGATAAATTAGAAAATGATTTATTAAAATGGAATAATATAAAAACTTGAATAGAAAAAAAAGAAAGAAGAAAGTTTTTTATAAATTCAAGGGAAATTTGGAATATTTATATTTGAAAAAATATATGATATGAATCTTTTTGAAAATGAGATTTTTTTACTAGACCAGTTTTAGTTATAAAAATTGTTGGTTCAATGATTTTTACTGTAAGTATGACAACCGCAGGAAAAGAGAATAACAAATTCTACTATAAAATAGATAACAAATATTTTAACAAAAAATCTTATATTACTTTATCACAAGTAAAAATTTGGACTAGGTACCCCTTGAGGGTATAAAAAAAGATTTATAGAAGGAATGTGAAAAATTGACACTCCAGAATTTATAGAAATAAAAAATAGTTTAAAACAAATATTGTTTTAAACTATTTTCTCTTATTGCCCATTTCTAAAAATGGGTGGATCCTACACAAGAATAAATCTTCTAGGACTTTGTAAATATATTTTATCATTTTTTAAAAAAATGCAAAAGATTTTAATTTTGTACTATTTTTAGAAAATAACCCCGGGGTCAAGTTCAAAAAATTATGCATAATCCCCGGGGTTTTTAGTTATGCTTTTTTTGAAATTAATAAGTTGAGAATTAGTTTGATTATATTATATTATAATTAAATAATTAAATCTCTTTCTTTCACAATTCAAATAACATCAAAAACATCATCATCTTTAATTTCCAAATCTGGATAATCCTTATTTATAGAATGTAAAAAATATTTTCATTTTTTCTTAGTTATTTGTTTTATTTTTGGTTTTTGATTATGTTGAACTAAATAAAAATCATTTCATCATAAAAAAGGGCTTAATTCAATTAATAAATCAGTTCAAGTTTTTATTTTTGGTTCCATTGACTTTCATTTTGCTCTTGTAATAAAATATCTTCAATAATTTTTATTTTTCAAATTATTTTTTTCTAAATCAATTTCAATTCTTTCTCTAGGGTATTCTTCAGATATTTTTGCTCAATTATTTCAACATTGAGCCCATCAATAAAAAGGCAAAAAAGCCTTATTTTCTTCTGGCATTTTTAATATTTCATAATCTTCAGAAATATATCATTCTCTTATAAGTTTTTCTAATCTATTATAGAGTTTTTGTGGGTGATCTATTCAAGTTTCTTCTTGAATTTCTTTTATTGTTAGATTTTCAAAGTCATTATATTTTATTAATTTAAGAATATTTTTACTTAAATTATCAAGAGGTTTATTGTAATTCATAAATAAGAAAATTATTTTTAATGCAAATATTATATTATAATTTTGTAAAAAATCAAATTTATTTTTCATTATTCAAAAATTCACAAAATCTGGCTCTTCCTTAAATCAATTAGGTAGAATATCTATTTTACACTCACTTCAAAATC
>JAUZRO010000213.1 GCA_030950465.1 Candidatus Altimarinota bacterium
TTATAGAAGTATAGAAGAACTTTATACAGAATTAGATGAACAACATGCAGAGTATTTATCTGGAAATGCAAAAACATATACAGTTGAGGAAGTATGGGAAAAATTTTTAAAAAGAAAAAATACTTTTTTAACATCAAAATAATATGGAATATAAAATTAAATTTTGAGATAAAATTGATGATGATTTAGAAAAAATATGAGATTATATTGAAAGAATGACTTTTTCTAAAGAGAAATCTGAACAATTAGTTCAAGAAATATTATCTTCTATTATGATACTTTCAAAACTACCACACATGTATCAAGTTTTTTATAAAAAATATCATTCGTTGACAGTAAAAAATAAGAGAGTTATTTATTATATTGATGAAAATAAAAAAATAATTGTTATTTACAGAGTTTTAGGTTGATATCAAAATTATCAAGATTACTTATAAAAATAAAAATATGAACAAATTATTAATAGTTGAGGATGATAAATGAATATCAAATTCATTGAAGTTGTATTTGGAGAATTCTGCTTTGAAAATAGAACTTTTTTATACTTGAGTTTGAGCAGTTAAAAAAATAGTAGAAGGGGATTACTCTGCTATTATTTTGGATGTAAATCTTCCTGGTATGGATGGTATAGAAATTTGTAAAAATGTTAGAGAACAATCAGAAATACCAATTATTATGCTTACTGCTAGAACTTCTGAGATGGATAAAGTAAGGGGTTTGGAGATTTGAGCAGATGATTATATTGAAAAACCTTTTTCTCCTAGAGAGCTTTTAGCTAGAATAAATGTTGTTTTGAGAAGAAATGTTGTGAATCTAGAAAAAAGGGAAGAAGTTTCAAATATTATTAATATCTGAAATATTGAAATAAACAAAAATAAAAAAATAGTTTTAGTTGAAAAAAATGAAATAAATTTAACTAAAAATGAATATGATATTTTAGTTAGAATTTGCAAAGAAAATTGAAATGTTGTAAGTAGAGAAACTTTGATGATAGATGTTATTTGATATGAAAAATATATCTATGATAGAACTTTAGATACTCATATTAAAAATATTAGAAAAAAAATAAATAATAAAGGCTTAATTTTAACAGTTAGAGGAGAAGGTTATAGATTAAATAAATAAAAATGTCATTAGCAAAAAAATTTATAATTGTAGTACTTTCAAGTATTTTATTTATAGCAATCACAAATATAGTTGGTTTCTATGTTTTTTATAGTTCTTATTTAAAAGTGTTTTTAGCTGAAAAACTTGAAATAAAATCTGAAGTTACACTAGATTATATTAATGAAATTGTATTAAAATCAAAAGTAGATAAACAAGCAAATGAAATAGATAGTTTATTTAATGATGCATCTATAAATTTTTTTGAAAAACTTTGAGATAATAATTTGATTAAATTAGATAAAAAAGAAAATGTTGATATTGTAGTTAATTATTTAATAAAATCAGGAGTTGCTCCAAAATATATTGAAGAAGTTGTTCCTACAAATAATTTTGCTAAAGTTATTTGAGCTTTTGAAGAGAAAGATTCTCCAGAATATAGATTTCTTACAAATTTATTTATTAGTCAGATTTTACTTAATATTTTAGCTATTTGAATTGTTGGAATGATTATTTTTCTTTTTATTCAAAAGACTTTAGTACCAATTAAAAGAGCTACTAAGCAAATTAGTAGTTTAAAGCCATGAAAAAGAGCAGAAAAAATTATTTATAATTCAAAAGATGAAATTTGATTATTGGTAAATTCTATAAATTCTTTAAATGAAAAGATAATTATTCAAGAAACAATTAGGAATAAATTATTAGCTGATATATCTCATGAATTAAAAACACCAATTACATCTATTCAATGCTATTTAGAATGAATTATTGATTGAGTTATTAAATTAGATGAAAAAAATTTGGAGTCTATTACTAATGAAATGAAAAGATTAATTTCTTTAGTAAATAAGATTATGGAATTTGAAAAATTTGAAAATAAATCATTAGATTTAAATTTAGAAGATAAAAATTTATATAATATATTAAAATTTGTTGTAGAAACTCATAAGAAAAGTTTAAAAGAAAAACATCAAAAAATTAAAATTACGTGAGATTATGATTTAGAAAAAAAAGTAGATAAAAATTCTTTTATTCAACTTAGTCATAATTTAATTTGAAATTTTCTTAAATATTCAGGAAAACATTCAAAAATGAATATTAATATTACTAAAAATTATATTGATTTTATAGATG
>JAUZRO010000214.1 GCA_030950465.1 Candidatus Altimarinota bacterium
TTTGGTTTATCCCATTTAGCTAAATTTTCTATAAGATGATAAGCAGATATATATTGTCTTGAATTGTAAGGAGGGTCTAAATACAAGATATCAACTTTTTCTATATTTTCAATAATTTTATTTGCATCAGCATTTAAAATAATATTACTACTACTATTGCTCTCATTATCTATACTAAGTGGTTTCATTTTAAAATCATTAGGCATATCTGAGCCTTTTCTATAAGCATCGTAATGACCACAAGTATTAGCAATTTTATCAATAGAGTAAATCAATGATGTTATTAAAATATATTTTTCTCTTTTTGTGATTTTATCAGTTAAGTTCTCAATTTCTTCTCTAATAGTTCCTATTTTTTTTGATACATCTAATGAAAAAAATTTATTTCCAAAACTCTCAGAAAAATAATTATCTAAGGGAGTAATATTATTCAAATATTCTAACAATTCATTAATTATATTTTCATCATATTTGTCATTGGAAAAAAAAGCATAGTGAATTATATAATTTGAAAATAACATATCATTTGTAATAATTTTAGTATTTTTTTTATTAAAATGACTAGCTACAACACCAGTTCCTGCAAAAATATCTAAAAAACTATTATAGCTTGGTATATGTTTATCTATTGAATTTTGTATAAAATCAAGAATTTTTGTCTTAGAACCTAAATATCTTCTATTATTTATAGTAAAATAGTCAAAAGGTTTTTTTAATTTGTTTGAATAATTGTCAAATAGTATTTTTTCAATAGCTACACTATTACTTTTTATATCATTAGCTTTTTTAAAAGTTTGTAAAATATCTAAGTAATCTTGTTCTATTGTAATTTTAATTTCTTTTTTCATAAAGAGAATAATACACTATGCATCATAAAAAGAACTTTAAGAGATGCCTAAAATAAAAGGATTTAAATATGTCATATAACTGGAGTATATCAACAACACTAAGAACCCCTGATAGAATGATTGAGTGGTTAAGAGTTGCACGAGATTATTTAATTGGTAGTGAGTGGGATAATGCAAAACAGATAGAGTATCAAATACTATTAATACAGCATAAGTTATATACTCCAAGTAATATTACAGAAGCTGAAAAAGAAAAATTCGATACATTTACAGAAGTAATAACTTTTAATGAAGCTGAAGCTATGTTTAATAGACAAAACTATTCTGACCCTGCTATGAGAGGTAGAACTTCATTTAGTCCTTTAAAAAAGTTTGGTTTAGTCAAATTAGATAGTGACAAAATTATTAGTATTACAAGTTTAGGCGAATATCTTTTATCAGATAGTTATGATTTTGGTTACTTTCTCTTTCGTGTCTTTCTAAAGTGGGAGTATAA
>JAUZRO010000215.1 GCA_030950465.1 Candidatus Altimarinota bacterium
GAGAAAAAAGTTTATTTAAAACTTTTCTTCTCTTTTTTATATGTTTTAATAGCATTATAATATAATTTATAGCTATTATTTTTTCTAGATTTTTCCTGCTATCACGAAAGGAGCCTAAAATATTTGACAGAAGTTAAGTTCTTGTGATAGAATACTTGTATAGACAAAAACAAATATTTTTTAAAAAAAACAAAAACAAATGCCTACTTTATTTTATGAAATCTTTAATAAAAAGATAAAATTGAATTCTGATACAATTAGAAAATTCAAAGAAGAAATTGAAAAATTATATAATGAACTTCTTGAAGAAAAAAATATTGATAATATGAAAGTTTTGAGAAATAAACTTGAAAGATCTTTAAAAGAAAACAAAAAGAAAAAGAAATATAAAAAAGCAAAATCAGAATTTAAAGAAATTGATGAGATTTTAGAAAAAATTGAAACTTCTATTGATGAAATTGAAGAAAATCAAGAAAAAGTGAAATTAATTGATGTTGTAAAAGAAGTTGAAAATGACTATAAAAGCTATGATAAAATTTCTGATAACAAAAAAGATAAATATAAAAAAGTTTGAATTAAAAAGAAGAAAATAAATTATGAAAAAGAAATGATTACTCTACAAGTTGAATTAATGAAGCTTCAAAAATATATTCATTCATCTTGAAAAAAGTTGTTAGTAATTTTTGAAGGTAGAGATGCAGCAGGTAAAGGTGGAACAATAAAAAGATTTATGGAACATTTAAATCCTAGACAAGCAAAAATTGTTGCTCTAAATAAACCTACTGAGGAAGAACAAACTCAATGGTATTTTCAAAGATATGTAAATCATTTACCTAATGGTGGTGAAATGGTAATGTTTGATAGATCTTGGTATAATAGAGCATGAGTTGAACCAGTTATGGGTTTTGTAAGAGAAGATGATTATAAAAAGTTTATTAAAGATGTACCTGTTTTTGAAAAAATGTTACATGATTCATGAACTACAATTATTAAATTTTACTTTTCTGTAACTAAAGCAGAACAAGCTAAAAGATTTGAATGAAGAAAAACAAATCCTTTAAAACAATTCAAATTATCTCCAATTGATCAATATTCTCAACAATTATGGGATAAATACACTTTAGCTGAATATAAAAACTTATCTGAAACACATTCAAAATATGCTCCTTGGACAATTGTCAATTCTGATGATAAAAAAGCTGCAAGAATTAATGCAATTAAACATGTATTAAATCAATTTGAATACCCTGATAAAATTGATAATAAATTTTTAAAATTAGATGATAAAATAGTTATTTCTTGAGAAGAAAAAGCAAAAGCATTAGAATTTGAAATTAATACAAAAGAAAACTTATTTGATTAAAAAAAATAGTAAATAAATTTACTATTTTTTTTAATCTTTATCTTCTAAAGAATCAAAATTATAAACATCAACTATTTTTCATCCAACACTTATTGTATCTTCTTCTGATAAAACAATTGGTTGATGATAAGAATCATTTGATTTAGGAAGTAAATATAAATTATTACCTTCTTTTTTAGGAATTTTAACTGTAGCAGAATCATTTACCATAAATAAATATGCTTCTTTAGTAGAAGATAAATTTGGATTATTATCTTTTTTATTAATAAGAATATAACTTCCATTTTCAATAACTTTTCAGTTTACTTGATATTTATTCATAGAAGTGCCTTCAATTTTTAACATAAAATAATCTTTAGCATCTCATTTTATTATACTTTTAGAAACAGGTAGAACTCACATATTTTCTTCTTCTGCATTTACTAATGGTCTTCCAGCATTAGCATAACCAAGTAAAGGAATAGAAAGCATTTGTTGAAAACCAACTCAATTTCATAATCTTATAGATCTAAAACCTCTTCACCTTGTAATAAAACCTTTTTTTTCTAAAGATTCTAAATATTGAACAACTCATCTTTTAGATTTTTGTTCTAGAATATTTTTTAACTCTTCAATTGTAGGAGATTTTCCATATCTTGCTATAAACTCAGTAATAGCATTTAGTACCTTTTCTTGTTTTGTTGTTAACATAAAATAGTTTTTATAAAATAATATATTATTAGTATATTCTATATTATTTTTAAGTCAAGAAAAAAAGTATAGAAAAAATATATTCTATACTATTTTTCAATTTTCAGTGATTCTTTATGTATTAAATTCCATATTTTTTTCACTAAATCTTCTGATAAATGTTTATCTTTAGCTTCTTCTAATACTTTATACATTAATTCTTCCCATCTTTTTGGTTGAATAGATTCTGCTCAAATATCTTTTTTTATTAATCAAATTTGTTCAACTATTATAAATCTTCTTGATAATAAATAAATTATTTCATGATCAAGAGTATCTATTTGTTCTCTAAAATTTTTTAAATATTCATCTAATTCCATATTTTTAAAATTAATTTAATAATAGTTTATCAAAAAGGGTCTTTAGCCCCTTGCTTTTTTTATAAAGATTCACCACTAATTTTGTTTTCTTTTTTAATTCTAATTTTTTCTTCTATTTCTTTTTTTACTACTGAAGTTGCAGTTGCAAAAATCCATCATCTTAATGCACTAGCATTAAAGTCAGTATATTTTTCTTCAATAATTCCTTTTTCATAAGCAGTAATCATATAATCTTCTTGCCAATTTGTAGTTATTCTTGTTTTTTTAATATTTTTGGCTTTTAAAATTAACTTCATACTTTCTGTTTTTGTAATGAAATCATTTGGTCTAAATAAGTCATTTTTTGCAATTAAATTTTCTCTATAAGCAAATTCAATATATTTACATCCCCAAGATTTTTTATCTACATCTGGAAAAATACCATCACATTTATCTTTAACAGTTTTTCAAGAAAGTTTAGCAATAATTTTCATTGTTTCCATTCTAGAAATTTCTAAATCTAATTTATAATTTTCTAAATTCTTTTGTTTTTTTATAATTTCTTTATCAGCCAAATATTTAGCTGCATCAGATTCTTTTTGTGAATAAGCAAATCCTGTACCAAAAGAAAAAGAGACCAGTAAAGCTATTATTATTATTTTTTGTATTTTCATTTTTTAAAATTATTATATATTTAGTAAATCAATAATTAGATTTATATCTTCATCAGTTTTAGAATATTCAATAGATCTTTGTCCAATTAAGAAAATCCATCATCTTTTTGCTTGAATATCATAATCTGTAAAACTAGATTCTAATAATCAATATTTTTTTGCAGCAATTACATATCACTCTCTCCAATCTGTAGTTTCTATTTTTTCAATTCATCTAGCTTTCATTATAACTTTTAAAGCCTCAATTTTTGAAATATTATTGTTTGGATTAAAAGTTAAATTTTTAGCAAAATAATTATATTTTAATCAACTTTCTGCATATTTACATCACCAATCTAGCTCTGTAATATCTGAAAATTTTCAACTACACTTATCTTCTACTAATTTTCATGATAAGTTTAATGTAACTTTTGCCATTTCTCTTCTTGTAATCTTTTTATCTAACTCATAATTTATAGCATTTTCTTGAGCATTAATTATATCTTTATAAGATAAAAAATCTGCTGCAAGTTTTTCACTATTATTATAAGCTGATAAATTTCAAATATTTAAAAGAAAAAAGCTTAAAAACATTATTATAAATAATTTTTTCATTTTTTATAAAATTAATAAATATTATATTCTTAAGTTTTCTAAAGCTTCAATTCTATCATCTAAATCAGGGTGAGTAGATAATAATGACATAATTCAAGTCCTTTTTTTAGTTGAAATTTGCATAGAAGCCATTTTTCATTCATCGGAAGAAGCTAGGTTTTGCATATTTTTTAATGCTTGTAATCAAGCTATCATTTTATCTTTACCTACATATCTTGCACTTCCTGCATCTGCTTTATATTCTCTATATCTTGAAAATTTAGAAGCTATAAGTGATGCTAGAATTCAAAGAAGTAATTGGAAAAATATCACAACACCAATTCTTGCAAAAAATCACATTTTTTCATCTAACATATTATCTATAATATTTGTAAGAATATTTGAAATAAATATTACAAATGTATTTAATACTCCTTGCAATAAAGTCATAGTAACCATATCCCCATTTAATATATGAGCCATTTCATGAGCAACTACTCCTTCAATTGCATCTTTACTCATTCCATTAAGTAAACCTGTAGAAACACCTACTAATGAATTATTTTTAGAAGAACCAGTAGCAAAAGCATTAGGTTCAACATCTTCATAAATACCAATTTCTGGAATTTTAATACTATTTTCTTTAGCTAAAGTAAGAACAGTTGTATAAACTATTCTTTCTTTTTCTGAAAAAGTTCATTCATTATCTTCTGTCAAAAAAGTCATTTTATAAGCCCTTTTTGCCATCCATTTTGAAATAGCAAGAGATAAAAATGAACCTGCAAAACCAATTATTGCAGCAGAAATAAACATCCCAGTATATCCTCAAGTATGAGTACTAAGTGAAATACCAAAAATTCTTTCTACTAAATAAAATGAAATTGTAATAACTATCATTATAGCAGCATTCATTGCAAACCATAACCCCATTGTTTTAAACATATTTTTTATTTATTATTAATTAATATAATCAGAATTATATATTTTATATTTTTTTGTCAAAATAAAAGTATAATAATTTATTTAAATACTAATTAATTTGAAAACTTACTATAATTTTAAAATGAAATACAACGGAAACCAATGTAATGACTACTAGAATTATAATAATACATTAAGTTTAAACTAAAAATACCCGCAATATAATCTAATGAAGCAGTACCTCCTCTTATAAAAATATGTC
>JAUZRO010000216.1 GCA_030950465.1 Candidatus Altimarinota bacterium
TACTCTTGCATGAAGATATGTTGGGTACTGCCAAAAAAATAGGTGTTTCCATGTCTTTTTTACTGTTTGAAAGGCAGTCACATAATCTCAATCTATATTTTCAAATTTTGTTCATTTTTCAAAATCTAAATAAATATCTATTCTTTCATTTTCTATATCTAATTTAACTTCTTTTATGTACCAAGGTTCTTTTAATCATAGTGCCTGTAAAAATAGTTCTTTTTCCATTTGATTTTTATTATATTTTAATATATTATATACAAAAATTATATTCTACCTAATTGATTTAAGGAAGAGCCTTATTTATTTTAAAATAATATTTTTCTGATTTATAGGGTCTTCTTTTTCTAAAATCAACAGATTTTAAATTTCAATCTAATATTAATTGTTTTGCTTTTTTATATTGATTTAAAAGATTATGTGAAATAATATAACTTCAAGTATTTTTATGTTCAATTATTTTAGTTATTTTCATATCTTATAAATTAATAAAATCAGAACTAGAAGCATTTTTTACCTCTTGCATTTTTCTCTCTAAATATTCTTCATAAAGAGTATCTGTATCAAAAAAACTTAAAAAGTCTATAGCCTTTTCATAAGTACTATTTACTACTTTTATATTCTCTTCAAAAGTTATTGTTGTCATAATAATTTAAATTATTTATGTAAATATCAACTTAAGTATAAAAATATTTTCAAAAAAATCAAATTCTAATAAAAAGAGACCGGTTCTTAAGACTAACTAGTTAACTTTAAGGACCCGTCTCGAATACTGAATACAAAAAACCTCTATAAATTTTATAGAGGTTTTTTAAATATTTTTCAATTAACTACCAGTAACTATATAAACAGTACTTAATGCATCATTATCATCAGCAATTTTTAGTGCTGGAATATCTTGATTATTGTTTAAATAAGCAGAGCTTACTGCAACAGCAATATCAATTGTTCAATCTTTAGCTGCCAAATCTGCTACAAATACAGTATTAGATTTTTGATATGTTTCAGTTTGAGCCACTAATACAAAAGCTGATTTATCTGAGCCATTTTTAGATAATGAACTATAACCAAAAGAACCTACTGTTGCACACATAGAAGCCAGAGCATTTTTTTGTGGGTCAAAAGAAGTGTTACCTCATTCAACATAATCCTCTAACGCTGACCCAGATTTTAGTGTTCATTTAAAATCTGAACTTAAACATCAATTTCATGCTCATATAGAATGAGGATTAAGAGGATATTCTGAATAATCATCAAAATAAGCTGTTAATACTGCTTTCATAGCAACTAGACTAGCAGTTCTTGAAGCATCTCTTGCTCTTGCTTGTGCTCAAGTTAATTTAGGCACTAATGTTACAGCTAATAAAGATATAATAACAATTACAATCATTATTTCAATAAGCGTAAAACCTTTTTTATTCATTTTTTTCATATAATAATATTTTTTTAATATTTAAAATAATTTAACTTAAAACATCTTATTATAAAAGCCTCTTTTGTCAAAAAAAATCAAGTAAAAAGTACTTGATTTTTTCAGTTATTTATTTATAAAATAGTTTAATAACTTGAGTTGAAAATCAAACTAAAATTTTATCTTATTCACAAAATAATTTTTGCTTCATCCTCTGGTATACCATTATCAATCATTTTATTTAAAGCTACTTCCATTCACTTTTCCATTCACTTTTCCATTCACTTTTCCATTCACTTTTCCATTCACTTTTCTATTCATTCATCATATCCCTTTTCTAAAGCATAATCTATCATTCATCTTTTATCTTGAATAAGCATTGACTCTTTATCTAATATATCAAGTTCTTTTTTTGTTAAATTTATCTTACTAGCTAAATCAAAAGCTTTTTCAAACACCTTGTATTTTTTATAGTTTTTAGGCTCTACTTCTAAATTATCTACTTCTTTCATAAAATAAATCCACTTATCTTGAATATCTTTTAGATTTTTTAAATCTTTTTTAAATTTTGGTAGCTCTAAAAACACCATTTCTAAATCTCAATTATATATTGAATTATTTTCTTTTTCCTTAAAAAGAAAATTTGATATATATTTTTCTGAGTTATCAAACATTATAAAATCTGTAATAGTCAATGCTATTACAGGTCTTAATTTTAAATAATCTTCTCATTTTTCTATTTGATTAGCATAACTTTTTGTTAAATTATAGAGCACTCTCTTATCAAATCATTTTATATTTAAAACTTGCATTTCTATTATTATACTTTTTCATTTTTCAGTTTTTACTTTTAAATCAAGATAAGTATCTTTTAATCATTTTATTTTTGGTGCTTGATATGGATCAAGTATTTCAACTTCTTTTATTTCTTTATCTCATTTAAAATCAAGAATTGCATTTAAAAAACTCATTAGAATTTCTTTTGATTGTTCTCATCAAAAAATTCTTTTGAATGCAAAATCTGTTTTTGGATTTATAAATTTCATAATATTTTTATTAAGAATTATTTTTTTATATTATATATTATATTATTTAAAATGCAAAAAAAAAGAGATGTTTCAGCGAAACATCTCTACATAATTAAACTCTTTCATTTTTCTTATCTTCACCTTTATCTTCTTCAGCATCTACTACTCAATCATCTTTTTTATCTTCAGTTTTTCCAGCTTCTGCATTTGGTTGAGCATAAATTGCTTGACCAACTTTCATCATAATATCATTTACTTTTTTAGTAGCTGGTTCTAGCTCTTCTTTAGTTGCAGAAGTATTTTCTAAAACTTTTTTAAGTTCAGCAATTGCTTCATCAGCTTCTTTTTTATCTCATTCTGAAACTTTATCAGCATTATCAGTAAGAGTTTTTTCTGATTGATGAACTGTAGAATCAGCTAAGTTTCTTGCTTCAACTCCAGATTTTCTTACTTTATCTTCTTCAGATTTTTCTTCAGCTTCTTTTACTAATCTATCTACTTCTTTATCATCCATACTAGTACTACCAGCAATTGTAATATGTTGTTCTTTTCCAGTTCCTTTATCTTTAGCTTTAACTGTTAATACTCAGTTTGCATCAATATCAAAAGTTACTTCTATTTGAGGTACTCATCTTCCAGCTGGAGCAATTCCATCTAGTTTGAATTGACCTAAAGATTTATTATCAGCAGCCATTTCTCTTTCTCCTTGAACTACATTAATTTCAACTGAAGGTTGATTATCAACAGCAGTAGAAAAAGTTTCTGATTTACTTGATGGAATAGTTGTATTTCTTTCTATCATTTTAGTAGCAACTCCACCCATAGTTTCAATAGATAGAGATAATGGAGTAACATCTAATAATAATACATCAGTTACATCTCAACCAATAATACCTGCTTGAATAGCAGCTCCTTGAGCAACAGATTCATCTGGATTAATACCTGCATTTGGTTTTTTACCAAAGAATTCTTCAACTTTTTTAACTACTAATGGAACTCTTGTAGAACCTCAAACTAATAATATTTGGTCTAATTCACTAGATTTTAATCCAGAATCATCAAGAGCTTTTTTACAAGGAGCTAGTGATCTTTCTACTAAATCAGAAATTAATTCTTCAAATTTAGTTCTTGAAATACTCATTGCTAAATTTTTTGGTCCAGTAGCATCAACAGTAATATATGGTAAATTAATATCATAATTAGTAGTAGCTGATAACTCTTTTTTAGCTTTTTCAGCTTCATCTCTTACTCTTTGTAAAGCCATTGGATCTTTTCTCAAATCAACTGCTTCTTGTTTCATAAACTCGTCCACTATATAATCAACAATCACTTTATCAAAATCATCTCAACCTAAATGAGTATCACCATTTGTAGCTAAAACTTCAAAAGTACCTTCTTCAGATAATTCTAAAATAGAAATATCAAATGTTCAACCACCTAAATCATAAACAGCAATTTTTTCATTTTTACCTTTACTAGCACCATAAGCTAAAGCAGCAGCAGTTGGTTCATTTACAATTCTTTTAACATCTAAACCAGCAATTTTACCAGCATTAATTGTAGCTTGTCTTTGATCATCATTAAAATAAGCAGGAACAGTAATTACAGCTTCTGTAATTTTACTACCCAAATATTTTTCAGCATCAGCTTTTAATTTCATTAATACATGACTAGCAATTTCTTCTGGTCTAACATCTTTTCCATTAAAACTAATAAGTGCCTCACCATTTGCTCCTTTTACAACTTTATAAGGAACATTTTTAATTTCATCGGCAACTTCATCAAATTGTCTACCAATAAATCTTTTAGCAGAAAATATTGTTCCAAGTGGATTAGTAATTGCTTGTCTTTTAGCAGGAGTACCAACAATAGTATTTCCTTCTTTATCAGTAGCAACAATTGAAGGAGTAGTCCTATTTCATTCAGCATTTGGAATTACTTTAGCCTCTCAACCTTCCATAAATGCAACACAACTATTAGTTGTTCATAAGTCAATTCATATTATTTTTCACATATTTTTTTTAGTTATTTTTTAAATTTTTTAAAGGAAATTTTAAAAGGAAGATTTATAATATCTCTTTCCTGAATCCTTACTCTTTTACAAAGAGCAAGGGGCAACACTCTACTAATATTTTGAATTAATTATAAATATTAGAATTAAAAATGTGCTTTCTTGCTCTTTGTAAAAGAGTAAGATACAGAAAGAGATATAATAAGTTCTCCTATTTTTCCTTATCCCACCCAATATATCACAAAACCAAAATATGTCAAAACTTTTTTAGCACTTTTTTATAGTGTGTGCTAATTTGTGTTTTAATTAAAATAAATTAGTAAAAAAAATATTTCTTTTTATAATGAATGTATTAATATTTAATTTATATGAAAAATGTTAACAATAGATAATCCTGTTTTGGAGAAAAAAATAATGAATGTAGCTAAAAAAAACTGAGAAACTGCTGAAAATTATATTATAAATATGGTTTATTTTTATGAGGAAAATAAAAAAAACATTAATTATGATTGAATGGATTTTATTGAAAATTGAGAAGTAATTCCTGATAGTAAAGATATAAAATTATCTCTAAATAATTCTGATAAATGAATTGAAGCATTTAATTTTTTAAAAACATTAAAATAAAATGTATAACATACTTTTTAAAAAGGAAGTTATAAAATTTCTTAAAAAACATAAATGAGAAAAAATTATAAGTGATTTTGAAAAATCTTTAATAATTATTGCAGAAAATCCATATAAATCAGAATTAGATATAAAACCTTTAAAGTGATTAGAAAATAATTATAGATTAAGAATTTGAAAATATAGATTTTTATATTTAATTAAAGAAAGTGAAATATCTATATATTTTTTTAATGCTTGAAAAAGAGGATATATTTATAAAAATATTTAATATTAAATAATATAAAAAAAATGCCAGAATTAGAAAATGAAATATTAGAAGAAGAAACTTCTAAATTTGAAAGCCAAAATAAAATTGCTGAACCTAATTTTATAGGAACTGTTGCTAGAGAATTAAATTTAAAAGATTTCCAAGCTAAAACAGTTTTGGATTTGATAGCTGAGGGTTCTACAACTCCTTTTATTGCTAGATATAGAAAAGAGGCAACTGGAGATTTAGATGAAAATGTGATTAGAGATATTGTTTCTCTAAGAGAAAAACAAGAAAAAATCTGGAAGTTGAAAAATACAGCAATTAATACTATTGATGAAATGGGGAAATTAACTCCTGAATTATTAGAAAATATTAAAAATGCCTTAACTTTGAAAGAAGTTGAAGAAATTTATAAACCATATAAATCTAAAAGAAAAACTAAAGCAATGGTTGCTATTGAAAAAGGTTTTCAAGTAATTGCTGATTTTATTAAAAATGTAGATATGTCCATTTATGGCATGTCAAAAGACACGATAAATCGTGCCTCTACAGATTTAAAATTTTTAATTTCTACAAAAGAATTTCAAGAATTATTAAAAGAAAATAAAGAAGAAGAAATTATAGAAGGTTCAAAAGAAATTATTTCTTCTGAAATTGTGGCTAATTCTGAAATTAGAAATTTTCTAAGAGAATATTTAGAAAAAAAATCTAATATAGTTTCTAAAATAAAAGGAGAAAAAGTAATTGCAAAATTAACTGAAAATATTAGAAAAGATGTTCATAAATTTGAAATTTATTCTGATTTTACAATAAATATTTCTAAAATTAAACCTTATCAAATTTTAGCTTTAAATAGATGATTAAATTTAAAAATTTTAACAGTAAAATTAAAAGCTGATAAATTAGAAGATAATTTTTTAAATAATTTTGATAATGATTTTACAACTGAAGTTGGTGAAATTTACCTAGATTCTATAAAAACTGGTTATAAAACTTTATTCAAATCTGTTGAAAATGAAGTAATGTGAATGCTTTCTGAAATTTGAGAAGATGATGCTATAAAAGTTTTTCAAACAAACCTGTCAGCATTACTTTTAACAAAACCTGAATATGGTAAAAGAATTTTAGCTTTTGATCCAGCTTATAGAACGGGTTGTAAAATTGTAGTTTTAGATGAATTAGCTAATCCAATAGAATTTTCTAAAATATTTTTGCATTCTGCTAATACAGCAAAAATTTTAGTTAAAAAATTATTAGAAAAACATAATATTGAAATAATTATTGTTTGAAATTGAACAGCTTCAAATGAAACAGTAGAATTAGCTCAAAGTCTTTCAGAACTTCCAATTTATATAGTAAATGAAAGTTGAGCTTCTGTTTATTCAGCTAGTAAAATTGCACAAGAAGAATTTAAGGATTTAGATTTAACAGATAGATGAACAGTTTCTATTGCTAGAAGATTTGTAGATCCATTAAGTGAATTAGTAAAAGTTCCAGTTTGAAGTATTTGAGTTGGAATGTACCAGCATGATATTTCAGAAAAAAAATTAGAAGAAAAATTAGGTTATGTAGTAGAAGATACTGTTAATTTAGTTTGAATAAATGTAAATACAGCTTCAATTTATGTTTTAAATCATATTTCTGGTATTAATAAAACTGTTGCTAAAAAAATATATAAAAATAGACCTTATAAAAACAGAGAACAACTTAAAAAAGTTTTATCTGATACCGTTTATGAACAGGCAATTTGATTTTTGAGAATTCCAGAAAGTGATGAAAAATTAGATAATACAGATATTCATCCTGAACAATATAATTTTGCTAAATATGTTATTGAAAACCAAATTTTTTCTATAGACAAAGTTCCTTTGGAAATTAGAAAAGATTTTACAGAATTAACACTTAATTTTGTAAGAGAGGCTTATTCTAAAATTTGAGAAGACCCAAGAGTAAATTCAGCTCATAAAAAAGCTTCTAAAAAAGTAGATGCTGACAGTATAGCTATTTGAGATATTCTTGATTGAACAGTTAGAAATGTAGTTGCATTCTGAGCTTTTGTAGATATTGGACTTAAAAATGATTGATTAGTTCATATTTCTCAACTAGCAGATAAATTTGTTTCAGATCCAAATGAAATAGTTTCTGTTTGAGAAAAAGTAAAAGTAAGATTAACTGATATTGATAAAATAAAAGGGAAAATTCAATTAAGTATGAAAGATGTTTAAAAAAACATCTTTTTAAATTATTTCAAGAAAAATTTGATGAAATTCTTTTGCTAAAATTATAATTTTGAGCATTTCTTTTCTTTTTTACAGTTTAAATTACACATTATGTCAACAAAACAAAAGTGAGATTATTGAGAAGTGGTTGCTATAAAATATTTACAGACTAAATGATATTTAATTGAAACTACTAATTTGAAATTTGGTAGGTTCTGAGAAATTGATATTGTTGCAAAGAAAGATTGAATAACAATTTTTTTTGAAGTAAAATATAGGTTTTGAGATAAATTTTGAACTCCAGAAGAAGCAATTACAAAATCAAAATTAAGGAAATTTAGAAGAACAATAGATTATTATTGTGCAAAAAATAATATAGATTTTTGACTTATAAGATTTGATGTAATTGCAATTATTAGAAAAGAAACTTCAAATCAAGTTACTCATTATAGAAATGTTGAAATATAAAAATTTATAAATATAATAATAAAAAATTTGTAAAAAATAAAAAATACTATAAAATAATTTTGCTTAATTTATAAAAAAAGTTTTATGAGAAAAACAATAATAATTTTATCTTTTTTACTTTTATTGACTAGTTGTAATTCAGATGAATTAAAATTAGAGAATAAAGAAGAAGTTAAAATAGTTGAAGAAACTAATTCTTGAAAAATTCAAGAAAATAATAATTTACAAACTAAAGAAAAAATAGAAACAATGGCTAAAAAAGAAAATATACAAACTGCTCCATTACAAGAGGGAGATTTAGTTGCTACAATGAAAACTACAAATGGCACAATAAAAATTAAATTATTTAATAAAATTGTTCCAAATACTGTAAATAATTTTGTTTGATTAGCTCAAGATAAATATTACGATGGAATTATTTTTCATAGAGTAATTAATAATTTTATGATTCAAGGTTGAGATCCAACTGGAACTGGTATGTGAGGTGAAAGTATTTATGGAGAAAAATTTAATGATGAATTTTCTTCTGATTTAAGAAATATAAAATATTCTATTTCTATGGCAAATTCAGGTAAGAATACTAATGGTAGTCAGTTTTTTATAAATCAAAATAATAATTCTCATTTAAATGACATGCATTCAGTTTTTGGACAAGTTATAGAATGAATGGATAATGTTGAAAAAATTGCTAAAACAAAAGTTGGAGCAGGTGATAAACCAAAAAAAGAAATAAAAATTATTAAATTAACTATTGATGAATTTGATGGTAAAAAATTAGTTGAATATAAATTAGATAAAGAAGAAGCTATAAAAAATTATAATTCTTTAATTAATGAAAAAAAAGAATCTAAAAAAAATAAAGTTTTAAAAAATGGAGATGCTGTTTCAGTTCACTATACTTTAACAGTTGATGGAGAAAAGAAAGATTCTAGTCTAGATAGAGGTCAACCTTTTACTTTTACTTTAGGTAAAAAGATGGTAATTAAAGGTTGGGATGAAGGTTTAGTTTGACATAAAATTGGAGATAATTTCAAATTAGAAGTTGAAGCAATTAATGGTTATGGTGAATTAGATGAAACTAAAATTCAAGTAATTCCAAGAGAACAATTAAAAAGTTTTGAAGATAATTGAATTAAATTAGAAGTTTGAGAAAAACTTCCTACTCAATATTGAAGTTTTATTATAAAAATAGTTACAGAAAAAGAAATAACTATTGATACTAATCATGAATTAGCTGGTAAAAAATTATTTTTTGATATTGAAGTTATTGATATTAAATAAAGTACTTCTAAATAAATAATTAAAATTTGGCTCTTTTCGTGATAGCAGGAAAAATACCATCTAAATTTCAAGTTTTTTCAAACAAAATCTAGCAGTTAATTTTTTGATATACATAACTTTTGAAGAAAATCAGTGTGAAACTCT
>JAUZRO010000217.1 GCA_030950465.1 Candidatus Altimarinota bacterium
CAAAGGGCTAAAGCCCTCTGTTGACAAGCTGTTATTATTAAAAAATAATTCTGATTCCTTAATAAATTCTTGAAAATACTCTTCAGATTTAATTAAAGAATGTTTTAATCATTCAAAATATCAAGATAAAACTTCTTCTTTTGGTAAAGTTTCTAAATAATTTGAATTAATTAAGACTAATTTAGGTTGTTTAAAAGCTCAAATAATATTTTTTATTCCATCAAAATCTACTCAAGTTTTTCATCAAACTGAAGAATCAAACATAGAAAGAAGAGTTGTTGGAATTTGAATAAAATCAATTCATCTTTTGAAAATGCTAGCTGAAAATCAAACTATATCTCATACAACTCATCATCATAAAGCTACTAAAATATCTCATCTATTAAAATTTAGCTCTATTAATTTTTTATTAATATCTAAAACAGTATTAATAGTTTTATTTTCTTCTCAAGCTTTTATTTCTAAACTAAATACTTCTATTTCAGAATTTATATTTAATAATAAATTATAAAAATGAAGTGGATAAACATTGGAATCACTTATTATTAATATTCTTTTTTTACTATTTAATAATAAAAAATCTGATAATTTATCTCAAATATTTTGAGTAAAAATTATTTCATAAGAATCATCTAATTCTTTTTTTAGGTTTATATTTAATTGCATAGTTTTTTATATTAAGTCTTTCTTTTCAGGAACAGCTCCTAAATTTCCTTTTTTAGTACATTGTAATCAAGCTACCTTATTAGCAAATTTAACTATTTTTTCAGTACTCCAATTTTCCAATAATCACCAAGTATAAGCTCATCTAAATACATCTCAAGCTCAATTTGTATCAAGTGGTTTAATATTTAAAGCTGGTATTGTTTTTTTATTTTTTCAATCAAATATATGAGTTCAGTTTTTTCAGTCTGTAATAATTAATTCTTTTCAAATATCACTATAAACTAAATCTAGTTTATTATTATCTATAATTTCAACTGGAATAATAGCTTGACTAGAGTTTTTTAAAAAATCTATAATGCTTGAATTATATTCAGTTGAAGTATCAGCTATAATTATAGTATTTTTTCTTTTATGTTTTAATGCAAAATCAAAAACTTTCTTTTCAGTTCTATCAAAAATTATAGCATCAGCTTTTTTTATTTTTTCTATATCTATTTTTTCTATTTTATTATTTCTATCTAAATCTTTAATAATTGTTCTTTCTCAAGAATTATTATTAACTAAAATAGTATTTATTTTTGTAGATTTTCAAAAAATAAAATCTGTTTTTATTTTATATTTTTTTAATTCATGTTTTAAAAATATGGCTCAATAATCATCTCAAACTGTTCAAATTAATTCAACTTCACATCACATATTTTGTAAAAATTTTAATGCTGTTGGAACTGGTCATCAAACTCATTCAATAGAATTTATTGACTGAAATTTTAATCATTCAACAGGAAACTCATTCAAAAAATAAGTTTTATCTACAACTATTTCTCAAATTCATAATATTTTATGCATAATTATTTATTTAATAAAATATTCTTTACTTCCTCACTTTTAAATTCTCCTCAATTAGTCCATAATTCAAATCATGTTTTGGCTTGTCAGATTAGCATTTCTATTCATCTGCAAATCAAAGGGTTAAAACCCTCTGTTGACAATATTTTTTGAACAATTGGAGTATCTCATTTTTCAGAATCATAAACTGCTTCAAAATATAGTTCTAAGTTTGGTAATATTTTCTCTAATTCCTTAAACTTTATTGGAGATTTAGGCAAATTTTCTTTAAATCAAAATGGAAGTGTGTTTATAATAATAACCTTGTTATCCCCTCTCCCCCAAGGGAGAGGGTGAGGGCTATTTACATCATAAATTTTAGTAATAATTTTTTGATTTTCTGATAAATATTTTTTAAAATGTTTTTCTATTTCATCTAGGCTTTTTTTACTTCTATTTAATATATAAATATTTTCTATTCATATTTTTATACTAGCAGAAATTGCAGCTCTTGCTGCTCAACCTGCTCATAAAATATAAATTGAAACCACCCCCAGCCCCTCCTTTTCAAGATGGGGAGATATTTTTTCTAAAATTGGTCAACTTATTCATTCTAAATCTGTATTTGTTCAAAATATTTTTCAATCTTTTTTAAATAAAGTATTTACTGCTCAAACTAATTCTGCATTTTCTTCTAATCTGTTTATTTTTTTTAAATAATTATAAGCATCTATTTTATAAGGCATTGTTACATTTCCTCATAAATATTTTTCATCAGATTCTAATTTTTCTATAAATTCTTTTACTATCCCTTCTCCTGTAAGGGGAGGGTTAGGGTGGGGTATTTTATTTAATTTATAAAAAAATTTATTTTCTTCTCATTTTAATTTATCAGAAGAAAAATTATGCATAAATGGAGAAAAACTTCCTGAAATTTGGGGTCATCATAGAAATAAAACTTCTTTTGTAGTAAATATTTTATTATGTAAATTATTATAATTAATTTGCCCAGGAGCAGAAGATTTTTCTCAATAACTTCAAAATGTTAATAAATTTCACTTTTTAGCTAAATTAATCCTTGTTTCTTCTCATAATTTTCACATTGAAATAAAGATATTTTTCATTTTATTGTCCTCATCCTCTTTGTAAAAGGAGATTATAGGGGATTTTTTATCTTTAAAATAACAATCTAGTTCAAAAATTATATCAACATCTTTTTTATTATTTGGCATCACAGCAATTTTATAAACTTCTGGAGAATATTTTTGCATCTTTTTTAAAATATTTTTTAAATATTCTAAATCAGGAGTTTTTTCAAAATTATGATGAGAAATAACCACCCCCTGCCCCTCCTTCTTAAGGAGGGGAGTTTCTTTTATTAACCCTGAACTTATTCTATCTAAACTTTCTAATTCAATATCAATATAATCAGCTCAAAAGTCTAAACATTTTTTTAATATTTCTAAACTTTCTTCACAAGTTCCATTAAATTCTCATCATTCAAATTTAGCTCTATTTGTACAAATTATTTTTTTAGGACATTTTTTTATAATTTCTTTAACCACCCCTAGCCCCTCCTTTATAAGGAGGGGGATATTTTTAAATATTAAATCTAATCTTAATTCTATAAATTCTATTTTTCTATCATTTTTTATTTCACTATAAAATTTTAATATATTCCCTTCTCCTATAAGGAGAGGGGTTAGGGGTGAGGTATATGAAATACAAATTCCTCAATAATTTAATTTTCTTTTTATTTCAGAAAGAGTATCCTCTATTTTTCAATTATTATCAACTTCAAAATCACAATTATTTTCATAAATTTCTTTTCTTTCTAAAAAAACTTCTTTTAATTCTTTTAAAACATTTTTTCAAGTTAAAGAATTTCTAGAATTTCATGATTTTTCATCTTCTAAAATTCTATTATTTATATTTTCTAAAGTAGTATTTAAATAAATTATTTTAGTATTTTTATCTTTAAATAATTCTTCCCTATTTCTTTCAAAAATAATTGTTCATCATCATAAAGAAATTACTTTTCAATTACTCCCCTCCTTATAGAGGAGGGGTTGGGGGTGGTCTAAAATTTCTTTTAAACTCTCATTTTCTTCATCTCTAAATTTTGCCCATCAAATTTTATTTATAAATTCTGATAATTCTAAATTATTTTTTTCAGAAATATATTTATCTAAATCAATAAAATTATATCATAAAAAATCTGCTAATTTTTTTCATATTACAGATTTTCAAGTTCATCTCATTCAATATAATATTATTGTTTCCATATATTTTATTTAATTAATTTATATAGTTTTTCAATTAATTCTATAGTTCCCTCTTTTCAAACACATGGGTCTGTTAAACTTAATCATTTTTTTACAGTTTCAATATTTTCAAAATCTTGTCTTCAATTATATAAATAACTTTCAATCATAAATCATTTTACAAACTTTTTCAAATCATTATTTGAACTAATACTTTCTATAACTTCTTCCATAATTTTAACTTGTTTTTCAAACTTTTTTCAAGAATTTGAATGATTACAATCAATAATTAATCCAGGATTATGGATTTTATTTTTTATATTATTTTGATAAGTTTTAGAAATATTTTCTAAACTATAGTTTGGTCAAGATGATCCTCCTCTTAAAACTCAATGAGTTAAATTATTTCACTTTGTATTATAAACTTCTTCTCAAATAATATAAGTACTAATAGTTTGTCCAGCTTTAATTGAATTAGACATTATAGAAATATCTCAACTACTAGGATTTTTCATTCAAACTGGAATTTCAAGTCAGCTAGCAACTTCTCTGTGAAATTGGTTTTCTGTACTTCTAGCTCAAATTGCAAAATAAGAAAATATATCATCAAAATAATTAACTAATTGTGGGTGAAGAAGTTCATCAGCTAAGGGTAAATTATATTTTTCTATAACATTAATTGCAATTCTTCTAGAATTTTCTATTCAAGATATTAAATCAGGTTTTTCTCAAGGAACAGAATTTTGTAATCATTTCCAACCTCAAACTGTTCTAGGTTTTCAAGTATAAAATCTCATAACTATTTTAATTTTATCTTCTACCTTTTTTTGTAAATTAGATAAAAATTCAGCATACTTATAAAGACTTTCTTCAAAATCAGCACTACAAGGTCCTATAATTAATATTTTTCTATCATCTTTTCAGTTGAAAATATTCTCAAGTTCTATCTTATGTTTTTCTAAATTTTCTTTATTTTTTTCAGATAATTTATATTTTTCTTTAATTTCTTTTGCAGAAATTAAATCTCATGTTTTTATAGCCATAATATTTATTATTTATTTTTATTTTTTTACTATTTCTACTTCTCCTCAAACTTCAATAAAATCTTTTATTGTACTTCTAATTTTATCATATTCTCTTCTTGATAAATCAGATTTATAATTTTTAAGTACATATTTATAAATATCATTTAATTCGCCTGCTTTAAAATTAGTTTTTCAAGTATTTTTAATTATAAGTTTTACTATTTTAATTAAATTTTTTGCTCTAATTCTAAAATCTTCTCATTCATTTGGATAAAATCTTACAACTTTTATATCATCTATTTCTATTTTTTTTAACTTTCACATAAATCAATTATCTATTTTTTCTTCTATATTTTATTCTATATTTTCTACAATGTCCTCATCCTCTTT
>JAUZRO010000218.1 GCA_030950465.1 Candidatus Altimarinota bacterium
ATAATTTATGTAAAGTTGCAAAAAGAGTTTCACACTGATTTTCTTCAAAAGTTATGTATATCAAAAAATTAACTGCTAGATTTTGTTTGAAAAAACTTGAAATTTAGATGGTATTTTTCCTGCTATCACGAAAAGAGCCACTTATTTTAAATATTATCTATTATGTAGATAATATTTTTTTATAAATTAATAATTAAAATTATGGAAGATTTACCTACTATTGAAGAATTTTTAAAATTATCAAATACAAATAATGATTGAAACTCTGATTTAAATATCACAACTTGATTAATTATCTGAAAAGTTAAAGAAAAGATACTTGAAATTAATGAAAAAAATATAAGTATTAATAAAGATACTTTAGATTTAATTAATAAAATCCTAGATTTATCTATAGAAAGATATGATATAGATAAATTTAATGATATAAATGATTTTAATAATGAAAATAAGATAACAGAACTTTATTTATATATTACAAGTTTAACTAATAAAGATATAAAAGAATATTTTTTATCTAATGAAACTCAAAAAAAGGATTTTATAAAATTATTAAAAGTATTTATAAATACATCTATATATGATAATATAGATGATTTATTTACTGATAAAATAAAAGTAACTGAATTAAATAGAATAAAAACAGAGTGAGGAACTTATGATAAAGAGGAATTAAAATTATTGGAAGAAAAATTAATAAATTATTATATGAAAAAAAGTAATAGATAATTTAAAAGAAAAAATATGAATAAAAAACAAGAAATACTAGATGAATTAAAAACTACTTCTAATAAGTATATTAATGAAGTTTTAAGTATAGTTTTAGATAATGAAAAATCTAATGTAATTAAAATATTAGATTATAGTAATCAGATTATAGTAATCAGATTATTCTACTACAAAATGAGTTGAAAAATAAAAATTATGAAAATTTCAGAATTATTTTTCAAAATTTATACAAAGAAAATAAAATAAGAGAAATGAATCAAATATTTTATGATATTATATGAATTAAAAAAGATGAAATAAAATGAAAAAAAATAGTTATTCAATGAGCAGGGAATGCTTGA
>JAUZRO010000219.1 GCA_030950465.1 Candidatus Altimarinota bacterium
AGTAATTTCTTATACTTTATTAGTATAACCATTTTTTTTAAAATTGCGAGAGATTTTTCAAGAAAATTTACAAAAAAAATACCACTTTTGAAAAGTGGTTGATAGTAACGATTATTTTAGCATACTTTTTGTATTTTTCAAAATTATTTTTTTATCTATATTCTTGTAAAACCTCTCTTATAATATAAAGGATATATAATTTTTTATCATTTATATTAACTTCTTCTCTATTTTCTATAATAGATTTAATATTGTTTTCTAATCTAAGAGCTCTTTGATCACTTATATTATATCTAACAAGTAGTTTTCTTATCCTATTTTTTATTATTTCATCTTTTTCATTCTCTTCAACTGGTTCTTCATAATCACTATTCTCTTTACAATATTTCATTCATTTTCAATCTAAATCAGAAGTAGCTTTTAAAAAGTCAAAATTATTTTTATTTGCATCATCACAAAATTCATTAGTAGATAATTCATATTGAACTCAAAAAAACAGGTTTATTATTATCTATAAAAGGTTTTAATAAATGACATTCATTATAAGAATAACATTCTTCATTTATAGCAAAATCAAAATAGCTAACCAAGTCTCCTATTTAATTAAAATACAGGAGTCTTTGAAAAAAATGCTCAACGTATATGTTTTATTCTATTTTTAAAAAAATCATCAATTGTAATTGTTCCTTCCTTTCTAGCTTTTAGAAGATCTTCTATAATTCTTTTTTTATTTTCATCTCTTACAATCATATATATCTTATTTTTATGTATACCCAAAGGACCTGTATTTTTAAGTAGACTATAATCACCTTTAAATCTAACTAGATATTCTTCATCAGGTCTATCTTCATTTATAAATAATAATATATAGGTCATTACTAAATCTTCAAGATATTTTTTACCACCTTCTATTTCTAATATATCTCATACCTTTTTTCATTTTAAATTAAACTTTTTTTCATCTTTCATTATATCTTTTATTTTTTTTCTAATATTTTGTAATTCATTATTATTTACTTCACTATCAAAATATTTTTCAAATTTATTTGTATCATTATTCTCTGCATTAATATAAAGTAATTTAATTTTATTTAATAAGATATTAGTATTAGTTATTCCTAATTTTAAACCACTAGATTTAATTTCATTAATTATATTTTTTATTTCATTTTCAAAAATGTTACTTTTATGAAAATCAATATTTTTTAAATTTAAAATTAATTCACTTTCAAAATTTTTCAAAAGCCTTTCTTCATTATTACTTTCAAGATATTTTAGAGTACCTTCAAGGTCTTTTATACGTTTTTCTAATTTTTTCTCTTTTTTAGAAAGATT
>JAUZRO010000022.1 GCA_030950465.1 Candidatus Altimarinota bacterium
TTTCTTTTAAAATAAATTCTATACTTTTATATTTTATAATTAAACCTCCAATAAGTTTATTATATGATTTTTAAGAAATTTTATACTTTTTGAAAATGGTTTTCTTTGTAATTCAATTATTTCTTATATTTTTTAAAAAAATTTTTACATTATTTAATTCTTTAATATATTCATCTAAATTTTTGGGATATTTATCTAATAATAAATCAATATTTTCTAAAACATACTCTACTTGTTTGTATTTTAAATTTCATCAATCAATAAAACTATAATAAGTTGCACTTGGTATTTTTAAAAAATCACATACTTCAACTATATTTACTATTTTTCATAAGAATATAAAATTATTTTTTATGTTCTTTATATTTTCTAAATAATTATTTTTTATAATACTTATTTTTTCTAGAAATTCATTTATATTAATTTTTTTTATTTTTCATGTTTTATAAGACATTAAAGTAGTTAATTTCAAATCTAATAGGTTACATAAATATTTTTCAGGAATTTTAGCATTAAAATATGATAATTCATTTTGCATCAATAGATATTTTTCCTCATACTCTTTCTCTTCATTTATTTTACATTCAACACTATCTAAAATAAGTTTTTCTTTTTTTTCTAAAAAATCTAAACATTTATTTTCAGATATCTTTATATTATTTAAATAAACTGAAACAGTATTTCTATCTATTCATAGTATTTCAGCCATTTTTGTAATAGAAAAATATTCATTAAAAAATTTAAGTAAATTTATTAATTTTTCTTTATTAGTTAAGATCTTTTCTGCTTTTAATAATGTATTTTTTCTTAAATCTTCAAAACTTTCAAAAAACTGAATTTTTCATTCAGGAATTTCTTGTTTATGTAAATAATGTAAAGGCATTGTTTTAAAAATTTATTTAATTAATTTTTCTATTTTTTCTAATTTAATTTGAACTTTAATAATTTTATCTATAGTTATTTCTAAATTTTCATAATCATCTGATATTAAATATTTTAACTTTTCTTTATCTAAAATACTAAAATCTAATTTAATCTCATTATAAATTATTTCTAAATCTTGAATAGTTAATTCTTCTAACTCTTCTTCATCTTCTTCTGTATTATTATCATCATCTAATATATTATTTTGTTCTAAAATTCAGGCATTTATTATTTTAATATTTCATCAATCTAGCAAGTTTCAAACATTATTTCAATCTCAAGTTCTATTTATTTTTTCTTTTTTTCTAGTTATGATTTTATTTCAAACTATAGAAATATCATCATCTAGGATTTTATCTAAAAGTTTTTTATCAAGTTTTTTTTCTGAAGCATCTAATAATTCACAAATTTTTATAGTAGAATTTTCTCAAGATAATATTTTTTCTTTATTTTTTTCTGCTTCACTTATATTTTCCTCTATTTCATCAATGTCTTCTGCTATTATAAATTTTTCTAGAAGTTCACTATTTTCTGGAATAATATCAATTAATTTCATAATTAATCGAAACATTGATTCAAAATCTTGCATTGAATTGATTTTATTTATCAATTCTTCTATATTAAATCAAGAATATTTTATTCTTAATAATTTTAAAAGTGCAATTTTAAAGGTTCTTTTTAATCTTAATTTTCTAGATTCAATATTTTTTTTATAAGGTTTCATTTTGAAGAAATTTCTTCAAACATATTTTACAACTCAATCTATAATATTTTGAGGATATTTTTTCTCTATTTTTTTAATTTCAGAATTATATTCAACTTTAAATGATTTTATATTTTCTTCTTTTTTATTAGGGTGAGCTAAATATAAATACTTCTTAATTAAATCTTTTTTATTTTTATCTAATAAATCTATAGATAATTTAATACTTCATTTTTTATTAAATTCTGAAGATAAAAGTATAAAATCAGAATTATCTAATATTTTTCTTTCTAATAAACTTTCTATAATTGGAAAATCTTTATCTTTTTTTATATCACTATTTTTTATAAAAATATCTAATATATTTGATCTTTTATTTTCTAATTTTAATATTTTATTTTTTACTTTTTCTTTTTTTTCTGTATTTAAAGGTAAAATAGTTAATCCTTTTTCTATTGATATTCTAAAAGCATCAGAATTATTTTTTCAATTTAATGATTCAAGTTGAAAAATTGTTGATATAAGTTTTTTAACTCATAGTATATCTGTTTTAAAAAATCATTCTAAAAAATCCTTATAATTATCTTTATAAAGTTTCTCAAATTTTTCAAATGCTTTTTCATTTTCTACTCTAGCATTTATTAATTTTATCTCAAGATTTTCTAAACTATTTTTATTCATAAATAAATTATAT
>JAUZRO010000220.1 GCA_030950465.1 Candidatus Altimarinota bacterium
TCTATTATTCAAACTATTAAAAGAAGAGCTAGATGATTTAGAAATTTTGAGAATTTTAAGACTATGATTTATTTAAGTATTTGAGATTTTGAAGTGAGTGTAAAATAGATATTCTACCTAATTGATTTAAGGAAGAGCCAAGATTATTCTCTAGAAAACTTAAAAAATGCAAATCAAGAAAATATACTTTTATTTTTCCATGCAACATGGTGTCCAACTTGTAAAGCTTTTGAAGAAAAAGTATTAACTGAAACTATTCCTTATAATATTTTAATTTTGAAAGTAGATTTTGACAAAGAAAATGAACTTAGAAAAAAATATAATATAGTAACTCAAACAAGTTTTGTGATAGTTGATTCTGAATGAAATTTGAAAAAAAGATGGATATGAGCTAGAAGTATTTCTGATATTATTGAAAAAATTGAAGAAATTAAAAATGACAGTTCTAAAGTTTCAAAAACTTATACTAAAGAAGAACTTAAAGAAATGTTAACTCCTCTGCAATATAAAGTAACTCAAGAGTGATGAACTGAACCTCCATTTAATAATGAATATTGGGATAATCATGAAGAGTGAATTTATGTTGATATAATTGATAAATCACCACTTTTTTCTTCAACTGATAAATTTGCATCTAGGACAGGTTGGCCAAGTTTTACAAAACCAATAGATGAAAATTTTTTATCTGAAGAAGAAGATAATTCACTTTTTTCAAAAAGAACAGAAATTAAATCAGGTACTTCTCACCTTTGACATGTTTTTGAAGATGGACCAAGTGAGGAAGGTTGAATGAGGTATTGTATAAATTCTGCTGCTCTTGAATTTATTCCAAAAAGTGAGTTGAAGGGAACTGAATATGAAAAATATTTGAGTTTATTTGAATAAAGTTAAGAATTATTTAAGGTTTTAAATTATACTAAAGATAGTTAAAAATTAACTATCTTTTATTTTATATAAATTAATATTAAGTTATGAAAAAAATTGTTATTTGAGCAAGTATTTTGATTTTGAGTATTTCTAGTTTAGGTTTTGTTTCTGCTAATCATCATTGAGAAGCTATGAATTCTGATTCTCACAATATGATGGAAATTCATTGAGAATATGGTATGTTTACTGATATGGTTAGAGATAATTTAACAGAAACTGAAAAAACTGAATTAAATAGTTTAATTGAAAAACATAATACTTGAATGAAAAAAGTAAAGGCTATAGTTTGAAAAGTTAAATCTTGAGATTTAGATAGTTTTGAAGAGTTTGCTAAAATAGCTCCAAAAAGAAAATCTATGATTGGAAAATTAAAAGTTTTTATGAAAGATAATACAGTGTTTGACTCTATGGCTAGAAAACATTGAAATAAATTAATCTCAAATTTATTTACTAAAGAGGCTGTAACTTCTAAATATAAAATTATTTTAGAAAAAAAATATAAATCAAAAATAGAAAAACTTTATTCTATTAAATGATCTGAATTTGAAATACTAGTACACAATGCAATACATAAAAATATTGATTCTAAAAATATTAAAAACATTTCTGCTTTAATTGCTATAGATTTAATTATTCAAGATATAAAAGCAGAAAAAGAAATTTGATCTATAATGAAAGAAGAATTTGGATGATTTACTAAATTTGCTAAAAAAGATTTAACTGAAATGCAAAAAGAAGCATTATTATGATTATTAGAAGAAAGAAAAACAGCACAAGGTAAATTTAAAAAAATGTTATCTGAAGCTAAAATAAATTGAAATTTTGATGAAGTATTTGAAATAGTTCAAAATAAAAGAGCAGGGTGCCAAGCAAGATTTACTTTATATTTAGATGAGACTAAAAAAGAAGAATTTGAAGCACATTGTAAAAAAATGTGAGAATCTTTAAAAGATAGTTTTCAAAAAAATGATGTTAATATGGAAGAATTTGGATGATTTACTAAATTTGCTAAAAAAGATTTAACTGAAATGCAAAAAGAAGCATTATTATGATTATTAGAAGAAAGAAAAAAAGCACAAGGTAAATTTAAAAAAATGTTATCTGAAGCTAAAGCAAATTGAAATTTTGATGAAGTATTTGAAATAGTTCAAAATAAAAGAGCAGGATGCCAAGCAAGGTTTACTTTATATTTAGATGAAACTAAAAAAGAAGAATTTGAGGCACATTGTAAAAAAATGTGAGAATCTTTAAAAGCTAAATTTCAATAAAACTTGAAAAATATTTTTTCAACTATATAATATAATTAGCTATAAAAAAGCACAATAAAATGTGCTTTTTATTTCATTATAAATTAAAAAATAAAATAAAAAAATGATAGAGAATAAGGGTGTAAATATTGTGGAAATTAGAGAAAATATAATATTAGAAGAAGGTTTATTATATCTTGATTTCACAGCTTCAGGACTGGCTTATTTACCTATTGAAAACAAAATACAAGAAATTCTAAAGACTTATGCAAATACTCATTCAGAAGTTTGATATAATGCTGATTTAACTAGTAAATATTATGAAAATGCTAGAAAATCATTATATAAAAGTTTGGAATTAGATAATAGCTTTTGTATATTACCAATTTGAACTTGAGCAACATGAGCTATTAAAAAATTTCAAGAATTAATAGGAATTTATATTTCACCTGCTACAAAAGATAGGTTTAAAATAGAGATTCAAAATTTACCTTTAGTTATAATTTGACCATTTGAGCATCACTCAAATGAAGTAAGTTTTAGAGAATGATTATGTGAAACTATTCATTGCCCACTAAATAAAGATAAAATTATTGATTTAGAAAAACTAAAAGAAATAGTAGAAAAAAATAAAAATAGAGAAATTATTTGAAGTTTTTCTTCTGCATCTAATGTAACAGGAATTAAAAATCCAATAGAACAAATTTATAAAATAATAAAAAAATATAATTGAATATTATGTGTTGATGCAGCAGCAAGTTCTCCATATATGAATGTTGATTCAAAATTTTATGATGTAATGTTTTTGTCTCCTCATAAATTAATTTGATGACCTTGAAGTTGTGGATTATTAATTATAAAAAAAGAAATTGCTGAAAAATCTTTAAAACCAACTTTTGCATGATGAGGAACAGTTACTTATGTATCAAGAAGTAAACAAGAATATTCAAGCTCTTTAGAATATAGGGAAGATGCTTGAACTCCATGAATTTTACAATTTATTAGAGCAAGTCTGTCTTATGAATTAAGAAATAAAATTTGATTAGAAAATATTCATCAAAGAGAGATAGAATTAAAAAAATATTTTTATAGTTCTATGAAAAATATTGAGTGATTAGAATTATATTGCTCACCAAAAAATAATAAAATCTCAATTTTTTCTTTTAATATAAAATGATTTACTCCTTATTTTTTAGCTAAGGAATTGTCAGAAAAATATAAAATTCAAACAAGGGCAGGTTGCAGTTGTGCCTGACCATACTGACATGATTTACTTTGATTAGAAGATTGAGATGATGTTTGAGAAAATCCAGGTTGGTTAAGAATTGGATTGCATTACATTTATGATAAAAAAGATATTGATTTTTTCATAAAAAGTTTAAAATCAATTATAGAAAAATAGTTATTTAATATTTAAAAAATAAAGTATGTATTGAAAATTTGTAGAGTGAACTGGTAATAAAACAGATAAATATGGTTTTGTTGATGAGACTGAAATAAGAATTGCAGCAGGATTATCTCTTGTTTTTGCATTATTGTCAGTTTACTTTGTTATATTTAAATGAAATTTTAATGTAGGGCTTTTTATAGTTTGAATTATTTGGTTAGACTTTGTTTTAAAAGTATTTATTTCACCTGATTTTTCTATTTTTTGAAGAATAGTTAGATTGTTTATTAAATGAAAAGAAAAAATATGGGTTTGAAGTGTTCAAAAAAGATTTGCCTGGAGTATAGGTTTAGTTTTATCAACATTTGTAATTTTTTGTATGTTACTTTTATCTTGATATATTGAAAGTACAAATCCTTCAGTTTTAGCTATTATGGAACAAATAAGTACAAATATTACTAACAATGCACTTATTGTTTTACCTATGAATCCAGCAATTTTAGCTTGTGTTTTATGTATAGTTTTTATGTTTTTAGAATCAGTTTTCTGAATATGTGTTGGTTGTAAAATGTATAAAAATCTTGTAAAAAAAGGAATTATGAAGAAAATTCCTGGTCAAAATTGTGTAAATTGAGCTTGTGAAATAAAATAAAACTTTTTTATTAATAAAAATAAAACTATGAAATGCAATAGAAAAAAATATGAATTAAAACTTTTTTCAAGAGAAAATTCTCTTTCTTTAGCTTGTGCTGATATTACTCATAAGAAAGAGGGGCTTTTTCATATTATTCCTTTTTCACTTTTAAGGCATACTGAAAATGTAGATTTTCACTCAATTCCATATTTAGATCAAATAAATTCTATGGATAGAGTAATTCATTGAAAAAATGCAGTTTCTCCTTGAAAAGTTTGAGATGTAGATGAGGGTTGGTATATGCACCCTTCACAAGAAGATAACTTAATTACAACTGCATGAACTAGAATTGTAGAATTATATCATCCAAAATATTCTAACTGAAAAATAGAAAAATTTGAATTATCTACAAATTATATTAAACACAATTGAAAAATTGTTTGTGATGGCCCTTGAATTCTAGGTTGGCCAACATGAGTTTATCATAGAAATAATTCTATTGATGGTTCTGCTAGTCTTAATTTATGAATTAGATTTGAAGGATTTGATGTAAATACAGAATTTAATATTTATGATATTAATGAAAAAACTTGAGAAATAAGTATGATTAGAAAGGGAAGTGAAGATCAGCCTATTTCATAATAACAAAAGCAAATTTTTAATAAATAAATTATTTGTTTTTTTTTGTATTTTTTATATTATTATACAATAAATAAAGATATTTTTTTTAAAATAAAAAATTAAAATGAAAGAACAAAAAATTACTGAAAATATTAAAGTTAAAAATAATGATTTAGAAATTTTAAAAAACAATTTTTCACATTGTTTTGATAAATCTTGAGATTTTGATTTTGATAAATTTAAAAAAGAATTATCACAAAATGAAATAAACTTTTCAAAAGAAAGTTATTCAATGGATTGGTTATGAAAATCTTATGCAAGACTTTTAGCTACAGATAATGCAACAACTTCACTTCAAGAAGATAAAGAGTGGAATAATAAAAATAAAAACTCACAAAATTTACTTTTAAAATGAGATAATTTAGAAGTACTTAAACATCTTTCAAATGCATATAGGGAACAAGTAAAAATGATTTATATTGACCCACCATACAACACTTGAAGTGATGGTTTTGTTTATCAAGATGACAGAAAATTTTCAGTAAGTGAGTTTAGAACTCTTGCTTGAGTTTCAGAAGAAAAAGCAAAAAGTATACTAAATTTTGTAGACTCAAAAAGTAACTCCCATTCAGCTTGGCTTACTTTTATGTACCCAAGATTATATATTGCAAAGCAACTTTTAAAAGATGATTGAGTAATTTTCATTTCAATAGATGATAATGAAGTAGCACAACTAAGACTACTTATGGATGAGATTTTTTGAGAAGAAAATTTTGTGGCAAGTATTATTTGGAAAAGAAAAAGATGAAGAGATAATTCAGCTAAATGGTTTAGTAAATCACATGAATATATTTTAGTTTTTTCTAAAAATAAAGATATGCTTTCTACTAACTTTTTAGAATTAGATAATAATACAAAAAAAGCATATAAAAATCCTGACAATGATATTAGATGAATTTATAGAATGTTAGCAGTTTGGGCAAGATGAACTCAATCAGGTGTAAAATATGATTTCACAAATAAAGAATGAAAATATTTTTGAGAAAGATTGTGGTTGTTTAGTAAAAACAATTTAACTAAAATGGATAATGAAAATAAATTACTTTTTAAGTGAGATAATATTTATAGAAAATTATTTATAACTGAAAATAAATGAAAAATTCCTGAAACTATTTGGGATAACACTTCAAATTCAGCAAATGCATCTGATGAAATTAAAGTATTATTTAAAAATATTATTTTTGATACAGCAAAACCAATTCCTTATATTTTAGAAATTTTGAAAATATCTACTCAAAAAAATGATTTAATTCTTGACTTTTTTGCTGGTAGTGGGACAACTGGGGATGCAGTTATGCAGTTGAATGCAGAGGATTGAGGGGAGAGGAAATATATTTTGGTGCAGATTCCTGAAAAGATTGATGAGAAAAAAAGTAGGGTGGCTTATGATTTTGTGAAAGATGAGTTGTGAGTTGAAGTTCCTACAATTTTTGATATTACAAAAGAAAGACTTGTGAGAGCAGGAGAAAAGATTAGAAAAGAAAATTTGGAAAAAAGTGAAAATCTTGATTTAGGATTTAAAATTTTTGAAACTGTTGATGTTATAGTTCCTGAATTTGAAGAAGATGAGTTTAGTGAAAATATAAAAATGTTTGATGAAAATAATTTGAGTGAACAAGATTTAAAAAATATTTTGGTTACTTGGAAAACTTATGACTGAATTCCATTAACAAAGGACTTAGAAGAAATTGAACTAGGTTGATATACTTGATATTATTTAAATAATAAATTATATCTAGTTGATAAGTGATTTAAGACAAAACATCTTACAAAATTATTAAATGAAATTGATGAAAATAAAATTTTTAATCCAAATATAATTATAGCTTTTTGATATAATTTTGAAAGCAAAATTTTAAGAGAACTTTCTGAAAATATTCAAAAATATCCAAATAAAAAAGGTTCAGAAGAAAATATAGATTTTATAAGTAGATATTAGAAATATAATAATAAAAAATATGGAAAATACAATATTTGAAAATGGTTCAAAATGGGTTAGATTTGATTGCCATTTACATACAAAAGCAGATAAAGAATTTAAATATAATAATGAAGAAAATTCTTTTACAAAATTATATATTGAACAATTAAAAAAATCTAAAATTTGAGTGTGAGTAATTACAAATCATAATAAATTTGATTTAGATGAATATCAAAATTTAAGAAAAAAAGCAAAAAAAGAAGAAATTTTTATTTTGCCTTGAGTTGAATTGTCAGTAAATGATTGAGCAAATGGAATTCATTGTTTAGTTGTTTTTAATCCAGAGGAGTGGCTAAAAGATGGAGATAATTTTATTCAGCAATTTATTACTGAAAGCTTTGCAGGAAAAAGAAATTTTGAAAATGAAAATAGTAGTAGTAATGATGATTTAAAAATAACTATTGAAAAATTAAATAAATATCAAAAAAATTATTTTATTATTTTGGCTCATGTTGAAGATAAAAGTGGTTTTTTCAAGGAATTATGATGATGAAAAATAGAATGATTTAAAAATAATGAAATTTTTGAAAAATCTGTTTTAGGTTTTCAAAAAGTAAGAACAGGAGATGAAGTGGTAAAATCGAAAACTTGGTTAGGTGATGATTTACCAGCTTTTGTAGAAGGTTCTGATCCAAAAAAAATTGAAGAAATTTGAAGATGAAAAAAATCTTTTATAAAAATTGGAGATTTTAATTTTGAAGCTGTAAAATTTGCTTTGCAAGAAAAAGAATTAAGAACAAAAAATGAATTTTTAAATTATAAAAATACTGAAAATTTTATAGAAAATAAAATAAAAATACAAAATTCTTATATTAAATCTATAGAATTTACTTGATGAAAACTTGATGGTCAAATTATAAATTTATCTTCTGGAATGAATAATTTTATATGAATTAGATGAAGTTGAAAATCATCTATTATTGAAATAATTAGATATACTTTAGATATTAATTTTTGAGAAAATTCTGCTGATAAAAATTATAAAGATAATTTAGTAAAAGAAATGTTGGGAAGTTGATGAAAAGTAAAAATTATTGCAGTAAATAGAAGCCATAAAGAATTTATAATTGAAAAAACACTAAATCATAGTACAAATATATTTAAAGATTGAGAAAATATAAATATAGATATTAATTCTATTTTACAAAAACCTATTTATTTTGGACAAAAAGATTTATCAAATTATACAGGAAATTTTAAAAATGATTTAATCCAAAAATTTATTTGAGATAAAACAAAAAAACTTAGAGAAGAAATAGAACAAAAAAAACTTGAAATTTCTTCTAATATTGAAAATCATAAACAATATAAAAATATTACAGAAAAAAAGGAAGAAAAATTAAAAAAAATAAATGATTTAAAATTAAAAATAGATGAATTTAAAAAACATAAAATAGATGAAAAATTAAAAATTCAAATAGAATTTAATAATGATAATACAGAATTAAGTAAAATAAATAAAAATATAAAAGAATTTAAAGATGAATTAATTGAATTTATTAATAAATATGATGATTTTAATTTTTTTGAAGATTTAAAAAAATATGAATCAAAAGAAAATAAAGAAACTTTTGATAAATATTTTGTTGTTTTAGATGAAATTACAAAAATATTTAATGAAATAAAAAAAGAATCTAAAAATATAGAAGATAATTTATTAAAAAAAGATTTGTTATCTATTTATAATGATTTTTTAATAAAATATAAAAATAAAGAAGATGAATTTGCTCAAATGCAAAGAGAAATAAATATTCCAAATTTAAGAGCAGATGATTTTATGGGATATACAAAAGATTTAAAACTTCAAGAAATGATTTTAAAAGAATATGGAAATGAAGAAAAAAAGGAAAAAGAAAATCAAAATAATCTTAATATTTTATTACAAGAATTAGAAAATCTTTATTTAGATGAATTTAATATAATAAAAGGTGAAATAAATATAATAAATAATTCTCAAAAATTTATAGAATTAAAAGTTGAATATAAATGAAATAAAGAAAGTTTAGAAAAATATTTAAAAACTATTTTGTGAGGTACAGGATTATATTCTTCAGATTATGATAAGTTATGAAAATATCCAGATTGTATAGAAATTTATAAAAATATTGAAAAAATTGATTTATGATGAAATAAATTATGAGCATTTAGAACTAAATTTGAAGAAAATTTAAAATCTAGCCTTACTTTTCAAACAGAAAACAATATAAATATATTGTATAATGATAAGCCATTAGAAGAGCATTCTTTATGACAAAGAGCATCAGCACTTATAATTTTTATTTTAACTCAAAAACAAAATGATGTTGTAATTATTGACCAACCAGAAGATGATTTAGATAATCAAACAATTTATAATCAAGTTATTAAAGAGATTTTAGAATTAAAAAATAGGACACAATTTATATTTGCTACTCATAATGCTAATATTCCAGTTTTATGAGATGCAGAACAAGTTATTATTTGTAACTATGATGAAAAAAAGATACATACAAAAACTTGAAGTATTGATAATAAAGAAATTCAAAAAAATATTATTGATGTAATGGAATGATGAAAAGATGCTTTTAAAAAAAGAAAAAATATTTATAAACTTTGGAATACTAAAAATTAAAACTATTAAAAATAAATTATGAAAATATTTACAAAAACAGAAATTTTAGAAAGCATATCTTGTTGAGAAGACAGTTTTACTCAATTTAAAGTAAAAAGAATTCATACAGATTCTCTATCACAAGAATTAGTTGCTTTTTCTAATTTAGAATGATGAATAATTTTATTTTGAGTATCTGATGATGGTGAAGTAAAATGATTAGAAAATATAGATATAGAAAAATTATGACAAGAAATAAGTAATGTTTCACAAAATAATGTTAATCCACCTATTATTACTCAAACTCAAAACATAAAAATAGATGAAAAAATTATAGTTTTAGCTTATGTTTCAAAATGAGAAAATAAACCATATTCTACTAATAAATGAGATTATTATATAAAATCTTGACCTGATAAGAAAAAAATTCCACAAGAACAATTAAGAAGACTTTTTCAAGAATCAAAAAATTTATTTGCTGATGAAGAGCCTATATATTGAAGTAGTATTCTAGATTTTAATCAACAAATATTTTATGAATATATAAAAAAAGATAATAAGAAAATATTTGAAAAAATAAAAAAATGAGAATTAGAATTAGCTCAAGTTTTAAAAAATAAAATTATTATGCATAATGATAATTTAACTCTTGCTTGAAATCTTATTTTTTGAATAGAACCTCAAAGATTTTCACAAACAATGCCTTTTTATATTGATTGTTGTTATTTTGATTGAAATGATATTTCTGTAAATAAATATAAAACAGAAGAAAGAATATATTGAGATTTTGAAACTTTATATAAAAAAAGTTTTAACTTTTTAACTAGTAATTTAAGAAAAATTCAAGTAGAAGAAAATTTTAATTCAAATGGAGTTATTGAAATTAATGAAACAGTACTAGGAGAACTTATAACAAATGCATTAGTTCATAGAGATTATTATATTAATTCCCCAATTAGAATTTTTATGTTCAATGATAGAGTAGAAATTATTAGTCCTTGAAAGCTTACAAATTCTTTAACAATTGAAAATATTATAGTTGGTTCAACTATAAGAAGAAATCCAATTTTAGAATGAATATGTAAGCATATACTTTCTTATAGTGGTTATGGTTCAGGAATAAAAAGGGTTTTAGAAATTAATCCAAATGTAGAATTTATAAATGATAAAGAAAAAGAGGAATTTAAATGTATTATCCCAAGAAACTATAAAATTTTAAACTAAAAAAAATGCGCAGTGAAACAAGTGCCCTTGGGGTGCAATTTAATTTTGAAAAAAATCTTTCTCATCAAGATAATGCTATTAAAGCTATTAATTGAGTTTTTGAGGGTGTGGAAATTATAAAACCACTTTGAATAGAAAGGGAATTTATAAATCCTTCTTTTGATACTGAATTTAATTTTAAATATACTAATAATATCTGAAGTATTCAAGAATGAAATAATATTGAAAGATCTGTGAAGTGAAGGGATAAAATTCTTGATATTATGATGGAAACTTGAACTTGAAAAACTTATACTTATACAAAAAGTATTTTTGAATTAAATAAAAATTATTGAATTTTTAAGTTTATTATTGTTGTCCCAACTTTGCCTATTAAAGCCTGAACTATCAATTTTTTAAAAAGTGAAAGTACAAGAGGACATTTCAAAGAACAATATGAAAAAACTATAGAATTACATATTGTAGAAAGTAAAAAATGAGGAAAAGCAAAAAAGTCTTTTATGCCTCCAGCAATTAATAGTTTTGTAAATGCTGGAAAATTTGATAAAAATAAAATTCAAGTTTTGATTATTAATGCTGGTATGATAAATTCTGATACTATGCAAAAAACTTTTGATGTAAATTTACTTGATAAATATTCTAGTCCTTTTGATGCAATTTCAGCTACAAAACCTTTTATGTTTATTGATGAACCTCATAAATTTGCTAATTGAAATAAAACTTGGACAAATATTATGAAAATGAATCCAGAATTTATTATTAGGTTTTGAGCTACTTTTCCTGAAAAAGAAATTAAGAAAAAAAATGTACTTTGAAAAATAGAAAAGATAAAAGTAAAAGATTATTATAATTTAATTTATACTTTAACTTCTGTTGATTCATTTAATAGAAATTTGGTTAAATGAGTTATTGGACATATTTCTGAATTTGATGAATGAAAAAATATTTATATAAAATTTAATTCTTCAGATTGAAAAGAAGCAAATTTTGAACTTGTTTCTAAAAGTGGTAAAAATCATACAAATAAAATAATAAAACTTTCTAAAAAAGATAATCTAGAAAAAATTCATCCAGCAATAGAAAATTTATTTATAGAAAATTTAAATAAAACCACAGTTAAATTATCAAATTGATTAGAATTAAAAAGATGAGATAAAATAAATCCTTTTTCTTATGCAGAAACATTACAAGAGACAATGGTTAAAAAAACTATTAAAAGTCATTTTGAATTAGAAAAAGAATTATTAACAGGAGAAGTTAAAATAAAACCATTAACTTTATTTTTTATTGACAATATTGAGGAATATAGAAATAAAGATTGAAGTTTAAAAAAATTAGTAGAAAAATATATTAAATCTGAAATAAAAGAATTATTAAAAACTGAAACAAATCTTTTTTATAAAAAATATTTAGAAAAATCTTTGGAAGATATTAGTAAAACTCATGGTTGATATTTTTCAAAAGATAATAGTGATAAAGATGAAGCTATAGAAAAAGAAGTAAATGAAATTTTGCATGACAAACAAGAAATGCTAAATCTAGAAAATCCTAGAAGATTTATTTTTTCAAAATGGACACTAAGAGAAGGTTGGGATAATCCAAATGTTTTTCAAATATGTAAGTTAAGAAGTAGCTGAAGTGAAATAAGTAAATTACAAGAAGTAGGTAGATGATTGAGATTACCAGTAAATGAATACTGAAATAGAGTAAAAGATAAACAATTTTTTCTAAATTATTTTGTTGATTTTACAGAAAATGATTTTGTTGAAAAATTAAAAGATGAAATAAACTCTAAATCTTGAGCTTATTCAATAGAGCATAATCCTGAAAAATTAGAAGAAAAAATGATAAAAGATATTTGTGAAAAATATAATTTTTCAGATGAAAATATTTTATTTCAGAAATTAATTATGGAAGAAAAAATTATAGATTTTTCTCATAATTTTTTAAAATGATGATTTGATTATGTTAAGAAAAATTTTCCTTTAATTTTTGAATGAATTGATTCAAATAAAATTAGAACTTCAACAGATAAAAAAAGAAAAATTAAAATTAGAACTGAAAAATATAGTGAACTAAAAGAATTGTGGGAAAAATTAAATCAAAAAGTTATTTTAGAATATAAAATAGAATCAGAAGGTAAATTTAGTAATTTATTTTTAGATTTTTTAAAAAATATCAATTCACTTGAACAAAGTTGAGTTAATAATAAAACACAAAAAATTATCATTAAAAATAATGAAGTTGATATAAAAGAAGAAATAAGTATTTTTGATGAAAAAATAAATACCTTTTCTACTATGAAATATAGTGATTTTTTAAAACAATTATCTAAAATATTAAATATAAATATTAAAACTCTTCATAACTGTTTTATTAACTCAGAGATAAATATTAATAAATATTTATCACAATCAATTATAAGACTATTAAAGCAAAAATTTGATAATTATTTAATGTATAATGCAATAGATAAATTTTGAATAGAGTATAAAAAAGTTACTAATTCTATTCATCCAACTGTTTTAACTAATAATAAATGAGAGGCATTAAAAAATATAGATTCTTGAAATGTTTGAGTTTTTCATTCAGAAGAAAATGTAGCAAATAGCTATTATTTTGAAGAATTATTTTATGATTCAGAACTTGAAAAAGAAAATATAAAAACAGATATAAAAGAGGTTACTATATTTACAAAAATACCTAAAAATTCAATTAAAATTCCTGTTTCTGGTTGAAAAAGTTATTCACCAGATTTTGCTTATGTTTTGAATTATGAAAACTGAAAGAAAAAAATATTTTTTGTAGTAGAGACAAAAGGTACTTCTGAAGAAAGTCTTAGAGATGAAGAAAAACAAAAAATTAAACATGCAGAAATATTTTTTGATTGAGCTATAAAAGTAAAATTTGAAAAACAATTCAGTGATAAAAAAATAAGTACTTTAATAAAAAATATAATTAAAGAGAATTAGAAACTAATATAAATGAAGGATTTGATGTAAATACTGAATTTAATATTTATGATATTATTGAAAAAAAGAAATAAATTGTGTCACCTTTTTTATAAAACATTGTTATATATAGTAGACCATTTTTAATTATTAAATATATTATTATGAAAAAAATATTAGGAAGTTTATTAGTTATAGGTGCATTATCTATAAATTTAGTGAATGCAAGTTTTATGATGGTAGATATTGATCCAGTTTGTTCAATTACTGGAGATACATACACTGTTTCAGCAGCTTGAAAAAGTGATACTAGTTCTTGGGCAATACCAAATGCTTATTCAGGAGAATGTAAAAAAACTGTAGAATTATCTTCAAAAACTAAAGAGAAAATTTATAAAATTTCTTCAAAATTTTTTATGCAATTTGAAAAAGATAATACATATGCTACTGATGGAATTACTTTAAATTCTCAAGGTAGAATGGTAGTAAAAAATAAATTATTTCCAGCTATTCAAAAAATTATTGCAAAAGAAATAAAAAAAGATAATCCAAATTTAAGAAATATTGCAATTTTAAATTATTTTGCAAAAACTATAGGTTATGATTATTATATTTCAATACCTAGATAATATTTTAAAAAGTTTATAAATATAATTTATAAACTTTTTTTCTTGCAAAATTTTCAAAAAAGAATATATTATAAACCAACCAGTTGGTCTGGTATTTTAAATTATAATTATAAGACTATGGAAAATATTTATACATTGGTGAATTTTGAGCTAAATAAAGGAATTGAGTTCAGTGAATGGAAAAAATTATCAGCAGATATTAATGATGATTTAAAAAATGCAGATTGATTACATTTTAGAGATTCTGGAATAGATGATAAATGAAATGTGTATTGTATTCTAAAATGGGAAAGTGATGAAGCTCACAAAACTTTTGAGGTAAGTATGAATAAAACTTTTGCTGAACATCCAGAAATGATGAAGGAATTTTGAAGAATTGCTAATATGGCTACTATGATTACAACACAGGTAAATCTTATATAATAATAAAAAAAATATGAAAAATATATATATAATAGTGAAATTTGCATTAAATGATGGTGTGAAAATTGAAGAATGGAAAACTCTTTCAGATAAAATTTCTTCTGATATGAAAGGAACTGATGGGCTACAGTTTAGGGAATCAGCTGTTGATGAAAAAGGAAATGTTTATTGTATTTTAAAATGGGATACTATTGAACAAAGAACAGTATTTTTTGATAATATGCAAAAAGACTTTAAAGAAAACCCAGAAAAAATGGCTTGATTTGGAAAAATAGCAGATATGAAAACTATGGAAATGAATGTTTTAACAGTAGTTTAATAAATATTTTAAAAGATACTTTTAAAAGTGTCTTTTTTTTAATAAATAATAATTCATTATGAAAGAAATAATTACATTAGTAGAGTTTAAATTAAATGAGTGAATTGATATTAGTGAGTGGAAAGAAATGTCTAGTAAGGCTAATTGAATAGTGGGTTGAATTAAATGATTCCAGTTTAGATATTCTGGAGTTGATAATGATTGAACTGTTTATTGTATTTTAAAATGGGATTCAGCTGAAGATAGCTCAAAATTTGATGATGTTTTAGCTACTAAACCAGAAATTGGAAAAGAATTTGAAAGACTTTGTGATATGAAAACTATGAAAATGAAAAATATAAATGTAATATAGTAATTATGATAAAATTTGAAGATGAGACTATAAAAGGAATATTTGATTCTTATCCTACAGAGGTTAGAGAAAAACTTTTATTTATTAGAGAATTAATTTTTGAGGTATATGATGATACAAAACTGATTACCACACTAACTGAAACATTGAAATGGTGAGAACCTAGCTATGTTAGTGATGTTGGGAGTACTGTTAGAATAACTAAAGTAAATTGAAGTAATTTGCAATTTTGAATATACTTTAACTGTAAAACTACATTAATATCAACTTTTAAAGAAATTTTTTGAAATCAATTTGTATATTCTTGAAATAGAGGATTAATATTTGATATTTCAAATGAACTCAATAGAGATAATATAAAACACTGTATTTATTTATCTTTAACTTATTTTTCAAAAAATTAATTATGATTAAAAATCCAAAACAAGACATTATAAAAACTTCACATGATTTATTTTTGTTAAATTGATATAAAAATACTTCAATAAATAATATAGTTGAGAAATTAGAAATAAGTAAGTGAGCATTTTATCATCATTTTAGAGATAAAAAATCACTTTTTTTAGCAGTGATGGATTATTTTTTCTATGAATCTGCTCCAAAAGAATTTTATGAAATTTTATCAAAAAAAATTGCTGAAAAAAATGATGTAATTAAAATGTGTAAAATTTTACATTGAGAATTTGTTGAAAGTAATTTTAAAGGAGGTTGTTTACTGTGAAATATGAGTTTAGAACTTTCTGATGTTGATGAATTTTATAGAAAAAAATTAGAAGAATTATTTTTTAATTGGAAAAATTGAATTATAAATCATATAAATAAAATACCAGATTTTGAACCTAAAAAATCTCCAGAAGTTATTGCAAAATTTATAATATTTTCAATGGAATGAATTAGTTTAACAGCAAAAGTTTGTAAAAATAAGAAAAAAGATAAACAAAATTTTGATTTATTTGTGGAAATTTTGGAGGGAATGTTGTAGGTAATATAATATTATAACAAAGATAATGGTTAAAATAATTTAATCCTATGCAAAGGACTAAAGCCCTCTACTATTTTGAATAAATAAGAATAAAATTGTATTGTGAAATAAGTCAGAGAGCTAAAGCCCTCTGTTGACAAGCTGATTAATAATTAACATAAAAAAATGAACCAAGAAATAAAACAGAAAATTATAAAAATTTGTGATGAGAAAATAGCAAAAAAATGAGATAATGTTTGATTATCATTCTATGCTTTTTTTGAAAACAAAAATACTAACCCAGAATTACTAATGGAAGTTGCAAAATGGTGGATAGAAGAAAAAAAATTAGACCATTTTGAAAAAGCTGTAAAAATTAGAAAGATGATTTAGAAATGAAGTAATATCTTTAAAATAACTATTAAATTTAAAATAATAAATAAAAAACTATGAAAAAAATACTAAAAATTATTTCTATATTAATAATAAATGTTTTATTATTAATAAATACTTTTGCATATGATTTAACTGAAAAAGATGAAGATTTAATTTATAAAATTGATACTAGAGCTTTTTCTATAATTGATTCTTGAAGAATTACTGAACAAAGATTAGTAGATATTTTAAAAATATATAATTCTACAAGAGTAAAATCAGAAAGGTTACAAACTATATTAGAAGCAGTAATTGATGATATAGAATATGAATATTATCTTTGAGATTATTCTGATGATTATGAATTAGAAGATGATTATTTAAATAATGATTTTAAATGAGGGTCTGAAAAAAGTGGATCTGAAGATTATGATGAAGTATATTCTATAGAAGGTGATAATTTTAATTTAGAAGAATGAGTTGAATCTGAAAAAGCTAAAGAAGTTTTTGAACTATTTACTCAGTTAATTCCATTAGAATCAAGAAAACAAATTATTGTTTATAATATTTATAATAATCCAAATTGAGATACTTATGCATATGTAGAACAAAATAAAAAGGATTCTTCAAAATGGAATTTAACAGTTAATTTAGGTCTTTTTTATAAAAATTGAAAGTTAAATTATAAGGAATCTATTCACACTTTAGTTCATGAATATTCTCATACACTTACTTTATGAAAAACTCAAGTAAAATATGATAATTACAACTTTTGTGATAATTATGAACTTCAAGAATGATGTTTAAATGATAATTCTTATCTAAATACTTTCATTACAAACTTCTGGGTAAATGATTTTGATAAATCTCAAAAATGAAATGATAATGATTTCTATACAAATAATGAAAGCAATTTTGTAACTGAATATGCATCAGCTAATCCATGAGAAGATGTTGCAGAAAGTTTTACATTCTTTGTATTAAAAACAAAACCAAATAACTCTACACAAATTTCTGATAAAAAAATACTATTCTTTTATAAATTTAAAGAATTAGTTAAATTAAGAAATCAAATTAGAAAATCTCTTAATGAACTTAAAAAATAGACAGTTATAATATATTTAGAAAAAAATTATACCATTTTGAAAAAGCAATTAAAATAAAACAAATAGTAAATAATATTTAATAAAATAAAAAAAATGACAAAAATAACAATAGTGCAAAGTTCTCTAAGAGAAAATTCTAATACTTCTATAGTATGTGAATTATTTAAACAAAAAGCTATTTCAGCTGGAATAGAAGTTAATTATATTGATTTAAGAAATATTGAATTAGAATTTTGTAATGGAAAAGATTTATCAGAATATAATAAGGATTTACAAAATTCTTTTAAAATGATGGAAGAATCTGAAAGTATTATATTTGGAATGCCAGTATATCAATATTCTATGAGTTGAGTTTTAAAAAACTTTATAGATATTTGTGGTTGAGCCTTAGTTTCTAAAAAAATTGGAGTAATTGTAAATGCTGGTGGGCCAAATTGTTATATGGCTTCAAGAGATTTACTTGATGCACTTTATTATGAATATGGAACTACAAATATTGCTCCAACACCTTATTCTTGGTCTATGGATTTCAAAGATTGAGAATTAGTGAATAAAAAAGTTATGGAAAAATTAGATGAGTTAGTTGAAAATATTAAATAAAAAAGTTATGAAAGATGTTGAAAGCTATTGCCCTTATAGTAAAACAGATTGGAGAAAATGGCTTGAATTGAACCACAATAAAAAAGAAGCAGTTTGGCTTATTTTTTATAAGAAACATTCTCCTAATTACAACCTAAATTGGAGTGAATCAGTTGATGAAGCACTTTGTTTTGGCTGGATAGATAGCACTAAAAAGAGTATTGATACAGAAAAATATATGCAATATTTCAGCAGAAGAAAAGCTAATAGTATTTGGTCTAAAATAAATAAGGATAAAGTTGATTATTTAACTTCAGAAAATCTTATGCAGGAAGCAGGATATAATATTATTGAAATTGCTAAAAAAAATGGCTCTTGGTCAACTTTAGATGAAGTTGAAGCACTTATTATTCCAGAAGACTTAAAAAAAGAATTTGATAAAAAAGAAGGTTCTTTGGAATATTATGAAAGTTTAAGTAAATCTTCAAAAAAAATTCTATTATCATGGATTGTTCTTGCTAAAAGAAGTGAAACTAGGAAAAAAAGAGTTGTTGAAATAGTGGAAAATGCTAGTAAAAAACTTAAACCAAAACAATTTAGATAGAATAAAAAATAGAAATAGAATGTACTCAAGAATGAAATAATATATGATTATATGAAACTTTAAAAAATAATTAAAAAATTATGTCTAAAAATAAAAATTGTAACCACAAAAGTTTCTGGGAAATCTATAAAATAATAAATTTTAATAGAAGTTTTTGTGAGGAAAAGGGAAGAAAATTCACATGTTTATCATGTTGAAAAAAATGTAGCCTAAAATGGAAATGATATAAGAAAATGCAAAAAAGCTGAATTAAAAAATATTTTACATATTTTTTATGGATACTTCCAGCAATAATTTTAATATATTTATCTGTTGCTCAAATAATAAGCTACTCAAGTGCTATATTGATAATTATTGCATTTCATTTTCTGACTATGTATTA